>JACQVC010000507.1 GCA_016209995.1 Gemmatimonadota bacterium | reverse complement strand
GAAGCAGCCCAATGATGGGATCGAGCGCGGGCTGTTCGGCTACTTCATCTGTGGCGACCTCGAGATGCAGTTCGAGTTCATCCAGGGTGTGTGGGGGAACCTCGACCTCGCCACATCCGGGATCCGCGGAACCCGGGACGCGTTTGTGGGCCAGCAGCCGCCCCAGGGCGGGAAGTTCATGATCCGGACGGACGACACCCGCGATCCCATCATCTTCGAAGACCTGCCGCGGTTCGTGACCACGCGCGGCAGCTTGTACTGTCTGATGCCCGGCATCGGGGGACTTCGCTACCTCACGGCGCTGCACGGCGCCCCGTGATCAATCCCGCACTGGCGAGCCAGCTGGACGCCCTGCGCGCGCAGGCGAGCCCGTCGAGCATCCCGGGCGGGCTCCTCGCCTGGTGGGGGAAGCCGGACTTCCCGACGGGCGCCGGGCGGGCGCCGGTGCTGAGCCAGCCGGAGTGGGAGGGCCGGTACGCCGCGCTCCAGGGCGCGGCGCTGGATTCCGGGATCGTCACGCAGCTGCTGGCCATCAGCGCGATGACGAAGTCGCTGCGCCCGGATGGGCCGCTGCCCATCGCCATCGCCGATTTCGGGGTCTGCGTCCCTCGCCCCGAGTTTGCCCGCCAGGTTGGGGCCGCCGCCCGGGCGGGGCGTGCGCTCGATCCGGCGCCCGTGAACCTGGCCGCGGTCATCCGAGAACAACCCGTCTTCATGGCCGCCGGCCTGCTCCACGACCAGTGGGGCTGCGAACTACCCGCGTACCGTGGCCGGGCCGTAACCTTCCTGCTGGACGAGCGCTTCTACTTCAGGGGCCCGCAGTCGCCGCTGCCGGACCGGATCGAGATCGATCCCGGGGACGGCGGCGGGTTCCGTGCCGTGGCTTTCGGCGAGACGCTCCCCGCGAAGTACGAGGGACTCGACTGCGCCACGGTCGCCGTGCGTTGCGCTTTCGGACGCCAGGCGCGCCGGGCGCGCTTCCGTGTGCCGCTCAGCAGTCAGCCGGCCGCGCCGGCGCCGGACGAGACGTGGACGCTCGAGACGACCACTCAGGCGGGAGAATCCGTGGGGGGGTCGGCGTTCGTGTACCGTGCGCCCGGCCACCAGGAGGTCGTGCATCCCGTGATCATGGCCGAGGGCTTCCCCGGCGGCTACCCGTACGATTATCTGTACGATCTGCTCAACCAGGCCGGTACGCTCGAGGCGCTGCGTGCGACGGGCTACGACGTGATCATTCTGGGGTTCCGGCAGGGCTGGGATCGGATTCAGAAGAACGCGCAGGTGGCGATCGCGTGCCTCCAGGAAGCGATGCGGCGTACGGCCGCACCGCTGGTAGCAGGCGGCGTCAGTATGGGCGGGCTCGTCATGCGCTACGCGCTCGCCGAGATGGAGACGCGCGGCCTGCCTCACCATGCCCGCGTCTTCCTGACTATCGATACGCCGCATCGGGGAGCGTATACGAGCGTGGGCACTCAGTGGTTTGCCCACACGTTTCGTTCCATCTCGCCGCAACTCGATGTCCTGGCCATGCTGCTGGACTTGCCGGCCAACCAGCAGTTCCTCACCAGCTGGGTACACAACGGCACGGCTCAGGTGAGCCCGCTGCGGGAGGCGTTTCTGGCCGACCTCTCAGCCGTGGGGAGCTACCCGCAGCAGCCGAGGCGACTGGCCATGTCCTGCGGCCGAGGCGACGGCCAGCGGACGATACCGCCTCGCCAGGTTGCCCTCACCTGGACGCGCGCGCTCTTCGCGAGTGCGAAGGTATGGACACTCCCGGAAGGGAACCCGGGACAGGGACGCGTGGCAGAAGGTGACTGCTACCCGAGC
Source organism: Gemmatimonadota bacterium (assembly GCA_016209995.1). Taxonomy (GTDB): domain Bacteria; phylum Gemmatimonadota; class Gemmatimonadetes; order Longimicrobiales; family Gaopeijiaceae; genus JACQVC01. The sequence goes on along the minus strand of JACQVC010000507.1, from coordinate 1,516 downwards.
GGCGCATCGTCGCCCGGCGCGCTCGCCGTGACGAGCGATATCTCGTGGGAGGGCGCGCCCGGCGGCCAGAACACGTATAACCTTGTGGCCGCGGAGTGCGTTCGATCCCTGGGCTGCGGTGCCGTGCGCGTGCGGATTCCGCGCACCTGCTCGGTGCCCACGGTCAGCGCGCTGGACCTGGAGCAGAGCCCGTTCGCGCCAGTGCCGCGGCCCGGACGCGGTACGTCGCCTTTTCACGACTATCACTGCCTGTCGCAGAATGAACCGCACCTCACCATCAACGCCGAGGCGAGGGATTGGCTGCTCGAGCGCCTGGGCAAGCCGGACTCCGCCTCCCGAGAGGTGACGCCGATGACGAAGCCCTTCGACCCCAACGCGTTCGACCCGCACGACCCGAAGTTCATCGAGGACCCCTATCCCACGTACGCGAGCTTCCGCGAGCAGGCGCCCGTGCACCTAGTGAAGCCGTACGGGAGCTATTGGGTTTTCCGGTACGCGGACGTAGTGAGCGTGCTGTCGGACCAGGAGAGGTTCCGCAAGACGGGCCCCAAGGCGTCGCCGCCTCCGCCGCCGTTCGACATCCTCGCCTATATGCCGCCGGGGCTGTTCTCCGCGGACCCGCCCCGGCATGACGAGATGCGTGCGATTCTGGACGGGCTCTTCCCGGTGGCGATCCGGGATGCGGCGGACATCGTGAAGGAAGAGGCCGGGCAGCTCCTGGCCGCCATCAAGGAGCTGCAGTGCGTCGAGCTCATCTCGGCGTTCGCGCAGCCGCTGCCGTCCACGGTGTTGCTGAGGGTGCTCGGCATCCCCGAGCAGGACCGGAGCGGACTGATCCAGTGGGTGACGATGATCGCGGCCGGGCATGACATCACGCAGCCGGTCTCGCTGCAAGCGCTGGCCGGGAGCCTGACCATGTCGCTGATCGCCTACTATCAAGCTTACTTGCGTGGCTGCCCACACGCGTCGCAGGACCGGCGTCTCGTGGATCTCATGGCCGGGATTGGTATCGAGCAGGGGCTGACGGCCGACGAAGTGCAGATGACGGCGATGAACATGACCGTGGCGGGCTACATTTCGACGACGTTCGTCATCGGAACGGGAACGCTCAACCTATTTCGGAATCCCGAACAGCTCACGCTGCTGCGTGCGCGGCCGGAGCTGCTGCGCCCGGCCGTCGAGGAGATGTTGCGCTACGACGCGCCCGCTCAGCTCGTGGACCGTGAGGTTGCGGTGGATACGACGCTCAGTGACACGAAGATCAAGGCGGGCGACAAGGTCACGGCCGTAGTGGGCTCGGCGAACCGCGATCTCTCGGTCTTCAACGAGCCCGACCGCTTCCTCATAACCCGGGAGAAAAATCCTCATCTAACGTTCGGCGACGGGATACACTACTGCATCGGCGCGCCGCTGGCCCGCACCGTAACGCCCATTGCGATCCGGATGCTCTTCGAAGAACTATGCGATCTGCGACTGGCTGGCCTGCCGCAGTGGCAGACGGATCCGTACCTGCGCG
>JACQVC010000505.1 GCA_016209995.1 Gemmatimonadota bacterium | reverse complement strand
GCCTTACATCTCCACGTCAATGCAACAATTGAATACTCCGTGCAGCCCCCGGACTCTGGATTCCGGCTTACGCCGGAATGACGCGTGGTTTCTTTCCAGCCCGCAAGTAGAAAGAGCCCCTCGCGTTGGAGGGGCTCCTTCGTCGTACGCGTCACACCTGGCCGTAAGCGGCTCGATTCGCGGCTGGCTACCGACTCCCTTCTTCCTTGGTGCTAGCCACCTTCCGCTGCTTCCGTTCCTCCGCGATCCGCTGGTAGCCCTCCTCGTCCAGATGCGACACGGCGATCCAGGCGTGCGACATCTCGTCGGTCGTGCGGCTGCCCCGCGCGACCCAGGTGCCTGGGTCGGTGGCGAGCGGGTTCTTGGCCGTGTTGTCGTACCAGCCAGTCACGACCAGGACCGTGCCGGTGGGCAGGAGCGGCGCCGCGTCGTCCTGATAGAGGTAGCTGTGGTGCCACCTGGCGCTGAAGTTGGTGACCATGCTCAACAGCTCGACCTTTCCGTCCGGGTAGACCGCCTGCGCGCTCATGGCGTGCAAGTGTACGTGGCCGTGGGCCTGGAAGGCGTCGAGCCGGACAGGATGGTCCCAGCGGAAGAACCCCTGGGTCATAGCTGTGCCGCCCGGTGCCAGGTCGATATCCCCCTGCAGCGGATAGAGCTTCAGGTCCTGCGTATACTTCGGCGCCTCATCGTCCTCGTAGAACCAGAAGCCCACCTTGACGACGTCGTCCTTCACTTCGTGGCCCGGCGGATAGTAGTGGGCATCCCACTGGATCAGCCCGTCCTTCGGCAGCACCCGGTAGGCGTCCTTCGGAATGATCTCCCCGACCTTCCCCATGGCGTACTCAGAGAAGGTTGCCGCCTGCTCCCATTCACCCTTCTCGTTCTTGAGCAGCAGCCTGGGAATGGCGTGGTGCACGACGTGCGTGCCGTCGGGGAAGGAGGGCCGCGTCTCGATGGCCTTGACCTTGCGATCCCTGTCGACCCCCACAGGTACGACCGGCCGCCACCAGAGATCGCCGCCTTCGGCCGGCACCGTGAAGGGCTTGGACTCGACCACGTGATCGGGCTCACGCCCGAGCACACCCTTCAGCATCCAGTCGTTGTACGGCGCAAACTCCCTCTGCGCCGGCATGTCCGTCGGGTCACCCGCGAGTGCACCGCCGTCCACCCAGGCCACGATCGTAGCGATCTCTTCATCGCTCAGCCGCCAATCGCTCTTTAACTCCTGAATCCCCACGTCATGGTCGTAGTGAAACGGCGGCATGAGACGCCGACTCACCATTTCTTTCATCAGGTAGGCGTACGGCTTGGCCTTCTCGTACGTGCGCAGTGACATCGGTGCGATCGAGTTCTCGCGGTGGCACCGCACGCAGTTCTCCTGCAGGATAGGAGCGACGTCCTTGGTGAACGTCACGGTCCCGTTCTGCGAGAACGCTTCGGTCGGGAAGACCACGGGGACCAGCGCGACGAGCAACGGTGTGGTCAGCCGGATCGCTCGCAACATCCCCAGTGCAGATCTCATGGCAGTGCTCCTGGTAGGCAGGGACCGAGCCCCATGTTGTCATGTTTATAATGAGACAACGAGCCCGGAAGGGCAAGAGGGCTCTCGGGTGTGGGCGAACGCGCGACTGCCGACGATGACGCGACCGACGCGGGCGGGACATATATGCCACAAATGGGCCACAACGTGACCCTTGCCCTCGCGAATTCCGTTATCTAGTTTACATCTTCTTACATTCGGGGCATCGGGCGTTTATCGCGCCGATCCGCGAGGTCGGCACTGCGGCCAGCCATGGAGTTTGTGAGTTATGGCTTGCAGACGCTCCCAACCTCTCCCCTCGCCTCGCTCCCAGCGGGGCCTCGGCGCTGCGTGTGCCGGAACCGGACTCTTCCAACTGTCTGCTCATCCTCTGCGAGATCTGCGAGCCCAGCGACGCAACAACGTTCCACGCACTGCTTGTGGCCTCGGTCATAGTTGGTTGTCACATACAGGAGGCTTTCCATCAACCTGCTGCACGATCGGCCCTGCTCGACAGGGCCGCTGATTCGTCCTCACGACGCGGAGGATCCAACATGTGCCCATTTCTCTGTCCGTATCTGAAGCGCGCGCTGGGCGCGCTAGCGGTGACGTTGCTGGTCGCCGCACCGGACCTGGCGGCCCAGACCGGCACCATAGCCGGGAGGGTGACCGACTCCCAGACCAGGCAGCCGATCGCCGCCGCACAGATCTTCATTTCGGAGCTGGAGCTGGGCGCGCTCAGCCGCCAGAACGGCTCGTACCTGCTGCCCAACGTGCCGGCGGGAACCCGGCCCGTGACGGTCCAGCTGATCGGGTACCGCTCGATCAGCACGACCGTTGAGGTGGTCGCCGGTCAGACGGCGGTGCGGGACTTCCAGCTCACGCAGGAGGCGCTCAGTCTCGACGAGATCATCATCACGGGTACGCCGGGCGGCACGCAGCGGCGTGCGATCGGCAACACGGTAACGACGCTCGGGGTGAGCACCGTCGTCCAGGACGTCGCGATCACGAGCATGCGGGAACTCCTGTCCACACGGACCCCGGGGCTTCGCTTCAACATGATCGACGGCAACGTGGGTGCGGGCTCGCCGATCACGCTGCGCGGAGTCAGCAGCTTCAATCAAGGGCGCAGCCAGCCCCTGGTCTACGTGGACGGTCTGCGGGTCAACAACACCGCCTTCGCGGGACCGAATATTGCCGACGGGCGCCAGGCGAGCACCCTCAACGACTTCAACCCCGAGGAGATCGAGAGCATCGAGATCATCAAGGGACCGGCGGCGGCGAGCCTGTACGGCACGGAGGCGTCGGCCGGGGTGATCCAGATCATCACGAAGAAGGGTCAGGAGGGATCGCCCGAGTTCAATATCTCGGTGCGGCAGGGGGTCAACTACGTAGCGGACCCGGCCGGGAAGCTGGGCACGATGTGGACGTGCCCGACGGACCCGAGCCCGGGTCCGACGGACTGCCCGACCCGAGCGGATCTCGTGCCGTACAACATGTACGAGGACGGGAACCGCTACATCCGGGAGGGCTACTTCGAGTGGCCGACGAAGAATCTCTTTCAGAACGGACCCAGCCAGGGCTACAACCTGGACGTGCGCGGCGGCACGCAGGCGCTCCGTTACTTCTTGGCGGCGAACTACGACCACGAAGAGGGCTTCGTCTGGTTCAACACGGACGAGACGTTGCGGCTCCGCGGTAACATGGGTGTGGTCTTCAGCGACAACCTCACGCTGGATGTGTCGACGGGGTTCGTGGACGGCTATACGAGGTTCGAGAACGCGACCCCCGGCGACGGCGGGATCTGGCAGGACCTGCTGTGGTCGAACGGGTACTACCTGAACCGCATCACGCCGTTCGGCACGCCCGGCTCCGACGTACGTCTCGGCGGCTTCCAGGAGCACCTGCCCACGGACGTCGCCGAGAACGAAGCCACGCGGGACTATACGCGCTTCACGGGTTCGGCGACGCTGAACTTCAGGTCGGGTGAATTCAACCTGGGGGGCATGACCGCCTCGCTGACGCAGCGCGCCGTGTTCGGCATCGACAAGGGGTGGGACATCAACCGGATCATGCATCCGATCGAGGACGGCGTGGTGCCGGAGCACCTGAGGCAATACACGTCGTCCTGGGGGTCGGTGTACTCCGAGACGGTGAGCGGCGAGATGCAGTACGAGCGGCCCATCCAGACGAACATGACCTTCGACTACGCGGCGACGGCGAACCTGGATGTGAACAGCGCGTGGAACTTCGCGACGTCGTTCGGAGCCCAGTACTACCTCGACCGGGACGACCGCTTCTCGGCCCGCGGCCAGGGGTTCGCGTCGCCGCTGTCGACCACGGTCAACCAGTTGGCTCAGGCGCGGACCAACGTCTCGTACTCGCTCATCGAGAACAAGTCGCTCGGCTTCTACGTCCAGGAGACGGTAGGGTACAACGACCGGCTCTTCCTGACGGGCGCGATGCGCTTCGACGACAACTCGACGTTCGGCGTAGACGCACCGGCCACGAGGTACCCGAAGCTGTCGGGCACCTGGGTCGTGTCGGAGGAGAGCTTCTGGCCCGTGAGCCTCGTGAACTCGCTGCGCCTGCGCGGTGCGTGGGGGCAGGCGGGCCGTCAGCCGAGCTCGACCTCCAACCAGGACATCTACGTGGCAGTTCCTGGGCCGGCCGGGACTCCTGCCCTCAGGCCGTTCAGCCCGGGCAACCCGGCGATCGAGCCCGAGGTGAGCACCGAGCTCGAGCTGGGCTTCGATGTCGCGCTCCTCGAGGACCGGCTGTCCGGCCAGTTCACGCACTACTCGCGTAGGACCGAGCAAGCGCTGTTGCCCCTGGCGATGCTCTCGAGCCGTGGCTTCCCGGGCTCGGTGGACCGGAACGTGGGCCGCATCGACAACTGGGGCTGGGAGGCCCAACTCAGCGCCCGCGTCTACGCGAGCCCGGCGTTTTCCTTCGACCTCGACCTTTCGGCCGACTACACCGACAACGAGATCAAGGATCTGGGCGAGTACCCGGGTAGCGCCAACATCAGGATCGGCTACCCGTATCCGAACAACGTCACGAATAACTGGGTCGTGAGTGCGCAGTTCGACCCGAGCGCGCCGGCCAAGGGCAACTTCACGAACGCCTTCGGCAAGAGAATCACGGCGCTGTGCGACTCGGGCGTGAGCCTGGCTCCCGACCCGAGCGCGCCGAACCGCAGTAAGTACGGCGTCATGCCCGGCGGCGAGCCACGGCCGTGCCTGGAGATTCCGACCCGACGGATCTTCGCGGGCCGCGGGTTCGCGACGCACTCGCTCACCGTGGCGCCGAGAATCAGCCTGCTCGACAACCAGCTCCAGATCTTCGCGCTGGCCGAGGGTCAGTACGGCCGCACGCGAACCGAAGACGGCCATGCGTGGGGCCACCACTACAACAACTCGGCCGTCTCGCGGGCCCAGGACGACCCGATCTGGGTGGCCAGCAAAGCCATGAACGGCACGGGCACCCAGTGGGTTACGAATCTGTACGACGGGGACTTCTGGAAGCTGCGCGAGCTCGGTGCCCGCTACACGCTGCCGCAGGCGCTGGTC
>JACQVC010000504.1 GCA_016209995.1 Gemmatimonadota bacterium | reverse complement strand
TTGCAGACGATGTTCACGTTGTCGCTGTAAGCATACGTGCCGGCGTTGCCGGTGAATTCGATGGTCTGGTACGTGGCGTCACGCTAGACGGTGATGGTTTGCGTAGATGTGCCGCCCTTGGACGTAGCCGTGCAGCCGAAGCTCACGCCACCGGTGTCCGTGTCGACGGTCGCGGCCGCGCAGCCCGCGTCGATCGTGTACGCCGACTCGGGGTCATTCACCGCCCAGCTGATTCCCACGTCGCCGATGTACCACCCGTTGTCACCCAGCGTACCGGTCACCGTGGGCGTGATCACCGGGGGCGTGATATCACAACCCTGAACGTCGACCTGCTTGTCGGTGAGCGACTCGTTGATCGAATCACCGGACGGATCCGTGCCCGTCAGCCGAGCGTTCGTGAGCGCGGTCAGCATGCCGCCGGCCGGCGCGGCCGCGTCGTCATGCTCGACCTCGAAGGTCAGCGTGATCGTCTCGCTCACGAGCGTGCCGATGGTCCAGGTCACGGCGTTGCCGGCCAGGCTCGCGCTGCCCTTGCTCGCGACCGCCGAGCCCGATACGAGCGTAAAGCCCGAGGGCACGTTCGCGGAGAACGTGAGGTTCGTGGCCGCGGCAGCGGGACCCGGTGTGCTCCCGATCTGGTTGCCGATGGAATAAAACGGATTCACCATGGGGTCCGTGCTGGCTAGGTTCGGGAAGGTCGAGCCCCAAAAGCTCTGCGCGCCAAGTGCGTCCGGCGTCGCCAGCGTTGCAGCAAAGCTAATGTCGCTTTGAGTGCCGCCTACGACGATGCCCATAATGCGCACGCCATCGCCTTTCAGCAGATTGGCCGCATCGGTGGCAGAATTCTCAGGGCCCCCGTTACCGTCTGTGACAAACACGACGAAACGCACGGACCCGGGGCGGCCGCTGTTCGTGAACATGTCGCGCGCACGCGTGAACGACCCTGCATAGTCGCTTTTGCCGGTGCGGTGTCGCGTATTGATGAAGCCCTGGATCGTGGCATAGTCGTCCGAGAAAGACTGCGTAAAGGGTGCGCCGGGGAAATTCTCGCCCAGGCCGTCCTTCACGATACCGATTTTGGCCCGGGCCAGCAGGTTGTTGTCAGCCCCGTCGGCCTGATCCAAGACTTCCAGCAGTCTGTTGAACCCTGTTCCTTCTTGCCCCCACTCGGTTGCGCTCACGCTGGGGCCCGACTCATCAATCATTAGCACCACGTCGAGCAGCGGAGGTGGCGGCAGTACCCCCTGGATCGTGACCGTCACGGTGGCGCGCTCGGTGCACTGGATCGGGCTCTCCACCGCAATGGACGTGTTGACCTCGCCGCCGTCGTAGACCGTAAAGGACGGCGGCAGCGCCAACTCCGTGAATGGAGCTGAGGCCGGAGTTGCACTCGTCACCGGCTCGAAAGGGCTATCGCCGCACGCAGCGACGGCAAAGCCGACGAGCGCTGTGCACAGGGCCGTAATCCTGCGTCCCATGGGGTTGACCTCCTGAGTGGGTTGAAAGCAGTGCTGTGCAGTCAGGTGGGGGCTGGCCCGCCAGCGTGCTGTTTCATTCAAAAGATATCAGCACCGTTTCAGGAACCATGCCCGGTGGGGCCGCCGGCGGCTAGAAACTTCTAACCGCCTGCGAAAAAGTGCGTTATGCCACCGTGGCAGCAGGCCGTTTTCCCCGCGCGGACCGCAAACTGACGGTCATTCCGTCCGACAACGGTCACGACGCCCGGTCAGAACTTCTCAGAGCAAGGACTCTGTAGATGCGTTGTTTTCCATGCTCTGGATCGGATTTTTCCAGAGAGTCACGCTGCCCCTATCTTCAGGGCGCGACCGGGCCGTGTTGTCACTTTGAGATCCGCTGTACACACATGCATACCCGGGGCCAGTGATGGGAAACAGCCGAAAGTCAGCGGGGACCGCGCCGTATGGCTTGCAGTACGACTTGGACAGCAAGAGGTCGTGCGGCTTGGGCTACCACGTAGACAGGAAAGAGGTCGTGCGAAAGCACATGGCGTCGTCGTTGAGAGCGCGGGCGCTGCTCTTCTGCGTGCTGGCTCTGTGCGCATGCGATCGCGCGGCTGAGCTCGAATATCGCGTCCTGCGTACGTTGCCCCACGATTCCGGTGCCTACACGCAGGGTCTGGTGTTGCACGAGGGTTGGCTCTGGGAGAGCACCGGGCGTTACGGTGAATCGAGCGTGCGCAAAGTTCGCATCGATACGGGCGAGATCGTGCAAATCCACCGACTTCCCGAGCAGTACTTCGGCGAAGGGCTGGCGGTGGTCGACTCGCAGCTCGTGCAATTGACGTGGAAGGAGGGCGTTGCGTTCGTCTACGAGCTTGACTCGCTCAGCCCGCGCGACACGCTCGCGTACGAGGGCGAGGGCTGGGGACTCTGCTACGATGGCCAGGCGCTCTACATGACGAACGGCAGCTCGACGCTCTTTCGCCGCGATGCGCGGACGTTCGAGGTTCTGGACAGCCTGGAGATCACGCGAGACGGCTTCCCGATCTGGAACCTCAACGAGCTCGAGTGCGTAGGCGAGGATGTCTACGCGAACGTCTTCTTGCGGGACGAGATCCTTCAGATCGACAAGGCGACGGGGAGAGTTCGCGGTGTGCTGGACGCCTGGACCCTCGTGGTCGGCAGCCGCAGACCGGCCGAGACGGATGCGGTCCTGAATGGCATCGCCTACGATCCGAGCGCGAGGACCTTCTTCGTGACGGGCAAGCTGTGGCCGGCGCTCTTCGAGCTCGAGATCGACGGAGTCGGCGGGCGGCGGTGAGAGCTGACTCAGCCGTGCGGTACGGACGTCAGCTCATCGAGAAGATGCCGGCAAGCTTGCGCGATCATTCCGTACACGCGCTCGAAGCCACCGGCGCCGCCGTAATAGGGGTCCGGTACATCGAGATCGTCGCCCGCCTGCGGGTCGAGCTGCCGCAATAACCGTATCTTCGCCGAGCCACGGCCCGCCGCCTCCTGCACGCGTCGGATATCCCGCAGGACGGATCGATCCAGAACGAGGACATGGTCGAACCGGTCCAGATCGGCTGGCTCGAACGCGCGTGCGCGGCCCGTGAGCGTGATTCCGTGAGCCCGCGCTACGTGCGCGGCGCGGCGATCGGGCGGGGCGCCGATGTGGTAGTCACCTGTGCCCGCGGAGTCGATCTCGAACAGGTCGGTGAGCCCGTGGTCGACCACCAGATGGCGAAAGACGCCCTCCGCGAGCGGTGATCTGCAGATGTTGCCGAGGCACACGAAGAGGACCGAAGTGCGCTTACGCGCCATCACCTGCTCCTCCGCAGGTCCGCGAGGTCTGCAGGGCGGACGCGGACCTCGGCGAGTCCGTATCCGTCCGGATCGCGTGGCGAATATAGAGCGAACCACAATGACGCAGAAGGGCGGAGCCGAATCGGGTTCGACTCCGCCCGTGGTTCCGCGTGTAAGCCGGATGCTTACGACTACCGCGGGGGCATGCGGGCGGAATTCTCCGGGCCGCGCGCCGGCGGAGCGCCGGTCTGGGTCGCATCCGGCGTGAGCGGCGGCACCGGCGCTGGAGTTTTCGTCGCTTCCCCTGCGTGCACCGCATCCTCGCGCGACACAGGATTCTGTACCGGCACGGAATCCTGGCTGGGCAGTGGATCCTGGTCTTGCTCACGGACCTGGCGCCAGGTCGCGACCTCGTCCTCGAAGCGGCGGGCAAGGGTCGGCAGATCGAGCGGTGGGAGTCCCGGGTCGCTCGTGCGCGCGTCTACGCGCGCCAGGCTGATGGAAGCTTTCTCGTAGGACTGGTCGATCGCGAGCGCCTTGCCGTAGGCCTCAGCCGCCGCCGTGAAGTGACCCGTGCGCTCCAGAGCCACACCGAGATTGTTCCAGAAGAGCGCCACCGTTGCGAGTAGCTCCGTGGCCCGCGCCAGTGGCCGCAGCGCATCCTCGTAGCGGCCCTGCTGTATGTAGAGTAGCCCCAGGTTGTTCATCGACCAGGCGTCGTTGTCATTCGAGACAATGGTGCGTTGATACTGCTCGACGGCCTCATCCAGCCGGCCGAGCTCGTGCAGCGCGCGACCCATGACGCGCAGACCATCGCTCGATTCGGGCTCCAGCGCGAGGGCACGCGCGACAGTTTCACGTGCCTCCTCCGGCCGATCCCGATCGAGCAGGACGCGGCCCAGGTTGACGAGGGCCTTGGTGTGCTCGGGGTTGCGCTCGAGGGCTCGGCCCAGCGCCGTTTCCGCCGTCTCCAGGTCGCCGGCTTTCCATGCCGACAACCCGTGCATGTAGTGGCCCCAGGCGTTCTCGGGGCGCCGCTCCGTGTACGCGGCGAACAACGTGCCTGCTTCATCGTAACGACGCGCCTGGTAGGCCGTTTCGGCTTCGGTGTAGGAGACCTCTCGATCGATCACGGGTTGGACCGGCTCGGTCATCGTCGTTGTGGCGCTAACCGCGTGCGCCGTCGCGACGGGCGGCTGCGTTCCCCCACCGGACCGCGCGCCGACCGTGCGTGCGCGAGTTTGCGTTCCCGAATCGCCGCACGCGGCGAGCAGTACGACCACTACGGCGGCGAGGGGCAGGATAGGCGCCCGCTGGTGCGCGTGGATCACCGTGGTGCGGGCGGGCGGATGTGGGCGGGCGACGTGACTGCGGATCATGGCTCCCTCCTCGGGTTGGCGCCCAGCGGGCGCGGTTGACGACTTCTGACTGACCGCTGGAGGAGGGGCAATCGCGAGGCCAATCCCGAGCGGAGCGCGAAGGAACACGCTAACGGTATCCGGCCTCGCACGTTAGTGAAACCCAGGCCCTTCGAGAGACGAACGCGATGCGCCATGAATTGTGTTCCACTGGACGCGATACAAGCTCGGGTCGTGTCCACCTGGACACAGAGACCCGCCTAAGACGACCCAGACCTTCATGGTCGTGCCCTATTCCTCACTCGAACTTGTCCGAGAACCGAGCGAATCTGCTTGCATAACCTAAGGCCTTCGGTATATTGCAGTGCCGACGATTCACCGCGAGCGCGGGATTCAGTTCCGAGTCCGCATCAAGGATCATCCGCCTGCGCACGTGCACGCGTTCGTGGGT
>JACQVC010000503.1 GCA_016209995.1 Gemmatimonadota bacterium | reverse complement strand
CGGTACCCGTGATGGCTCGATCGTCACGATGTACCCGCGTGACGAGGTCGAGCAACGGATGGCCCTGATCGCCGAAGTATTGCGCCATGATGACTACGAGGTGACGGGCGATCGGGCAATCCCCGGGCGCAGCGGCGAGGCGGTCGAGGTCGAGGTGCTCATGCACGTTCGTGACCGGCAGGTAACGGTGCCGTTCACCGTCGTGCAGACCCAGGCCAACGAATGGCTGATCGAGCGGGTCGACCTCGAGCGCCTGCTGAATCCGCCGAGTACGGCGCCGCGCCCGGGTCCCTCAGCGTTGCGGTTGCGCTTCGACCAGCTCGATCAGGACGCCGCCGGTACCGCGCGGGTGCAGGAAGGCGACCTGGCGACCGCGGGCGCCTGGACGCGGTTCCCGGTCGATGATCGCAATGTCGTGCTCCTCCAGGCGATGGAGCGCGGCTCGCAGGTCGGGCACGCGCAATGCTACGTGATGTAGACCGGGTCCTCGGCGGTCGAGAAATCGGGCCACCGGGCCGTGCGAGTCGGTGGGCTCGAGCAGTTCGACCGGTCCGACGAAAACCACGTTGACGCCCTGGTCGGAGATCAGTTCGAGCGGGGAACCTCGGTGGCCGGTGAGCAGTTCGTATAGAGGAACGGCGTCGCGAAGCGAGTGTACTGCGACGGCCACGTGATCCAGGGGGATTTCGTTCATGACGCGCGTCCGGGCACTCTGGGATCGTGGTTCCTGCCCGGTGAGGGTTGCGCCAGGCCCGGGCTCGGCGATCGTAACGCGCGCGTCCGCTGGAGACAAGGAGCAGCAAGATGGCAGATAACGGCGGTATCGTAGTGATGACGGATGACAGCTTCGACGCGGATCTTGCCGCGACGAGTGGACTTCTGATGGTGGACTTCTGGGCAACGTGGTGCGGTCCCTGCCGGATCGTCTCTCCGGTCATCGAGCAGCTGGCCCGCGAGTATTCGGACCGCGGTGTGCGCGTAGGCAAGCTGGATGTGGACGAAAATCCCAAGACATCGAGCCGCTTCAACATCCGTTCGATTCCGAGCATCCTGTTCTTCAAGAACGGGGAGCACGTGGATACGGTGATCGGAGCTGTGCCCAAGGGAAGCCTGGAGAAGAAGATCCAGCTGCACCTGATGGACGGGGCTACCGGCGGCTAGACGGCGGACCGGCGGCATCCGGCGGGACAGGGGCGCGGGCCGATCGCGCGTGAAGTGAAATCGCGAGCGGCCTTGCGCCCCTAACCTTTTCAGTGTAGCCGTTCTAGCGGGTTAGCGAGTTAGTCGTCAGCGGGTTGGTGTGGACCGCTCGCACAACGCTGAGGCAAACCGGCCTCGCCTTAGGACGGAAAATGGCCCGTCAGGTCGGCACGCCCCCGCCGGGCTGCCCCGGTGACGGCTGACCCGCTCACCGCCTAACCCGTCGAAAACTGGTAAGTCATGGGACTCGATCTCGCAAAGGATCACGTCTACCTCGAGCGTACGAAGCTCCGTTACGTCAACATTCCCAACATCCTGAACGACGCTCTGTTCGATCGGCGCGCGCGCGTGCACGGCGTAGTGGGGATCGTGCTGGGCCAGCTCAGCTACTGGATCTTCATGCGCGAGGGGGAGGCGGTGAACGCGGTTCGCCGGGAGCGCGGCAAGGCCCCTGCGGCGGTTCCGATCAGCGAAGTGCTGCGGGCTGCCGAGCGGGGCGATGACCATGGGCAGGCCTTTTACTACGGGGTTCCGGAAGGACAGCTGCGGGCGATGATGGCCATCACCGGGACTCCGCTGGATGCCATGGGCGACTTGGGTGCGGCCGAACCGCGGGCGTTCTTCCTGCGTCTGCAGGAGCTGAAGCTGGATGCCGTGCTCGAGCTGGAGGCTGCGACCGCACTCCACTACCTCGTGCTGAAGGGCGGAGAAGTAGCGGAGGCGTACCTGGCCGGCGTTCCCATGGGGCAATCGCGCAGTCAATTCCTGCGATCGCTGATGGACGCACGGGCGTGGCGCGACTTCCAGATCAGGCTGTTCCGCGTGGTCTCCGATCTGCCCGTACAGGCCAGTCCCGGACTCGTCCGCATGTATGTCAGTCTCATGGAGCGAACGCTGGAGCGCTTGAGCACCGAGATCGGCCGCGAAGCCGCGGATTCCGCTCTGGCCACGGCTCTGGTGGCGGCGGTACCCGCGCACCCGTGCCTGGGTCGGTTCGAGCTCCAGGGCGGCCACGTGGTAGGCGAGCCGATCTCCGCCGCGGAAGCATTGACACCCGCCATCGTAGACTGGTTTCTCGGCGCACTGCGGTCAGCGGAGCGCTCGGGTCTCGCCTCCGCGGCGGACGTCGCGGAGGAAGTGACCCAACCCGCACGGATGGCGCTGCGGGAGAACGGATTCCTCACCCGACTGCCCTGGCCGTTGTCCACGTGAGACACGTGAGACAGGAGCCTGTCCAAGTAATGGGGTGCGGCCAAGCGCCACTCGCCCTGTGGGTTCGCCCCATTATTCGGACAGGCTCCTAGGATTGGCCACTCTGTACGTGGTGAGCACGCCGATCGGGAACCTTGCGGACTTGACCTATCGGAGCGCTGAGGTTCTGGCCCGAGCGTACCGTGTCGTCGCGGAGGATACGCGCAGAACGCGGATCCTGCTGCGTCACTATGGAATCGAGACGCCGGTCACGTCGCTGCACGCACACAATGAGGCTCAACGCTGCCGGCTCGTCACATGCTGGCTCGAGGAGGGCCACGATGTCGCGCTGGTCGCCGATGCGGGAACACCGCTGATCTGCGACCCCGGAGAGCGGGTCGTGGCGAGCGTGCTCCGGAAGGGGTATCCGGTGGTGCCGATCCCCGGCCCATCCGCCGTGTTGAGCGCACTGGTGATCTCGGGCCTGCCAACGGTTCCTTTCACCTTCCACGGGTTCCCGCCCCGCAAGGCGAAACTGCGCGAGCAGCTCTTGGAGCGCATCGCGACTGCTCCCGAAACGACGGTATTGTTCGAGGCCCCGAACCGGCTGGTCGAGCTGCTGATCGACCTGGCGAGAAGGTGTGGGCCGGAGCGGAGCGTGGCGGTGGCGCGCGAGTTGACCAAGGTGCACGAGGACTGCTTTCGCGGAACATTGGAAGATGCGCGGCGCTATTACGAGCGAGTGCCGCCGCGGGGCGAGGTCGTAGTCGTGGTCGGGGGATGTGCGGCGACGCGGGAGGGGGACGTGACGAGCGATGCCGAAGCCCGCGCCCTGGCTCGGGCGCTGGTCGCGTCGGGGAAGCGGCCCAGCGCCGTGGCGCGGGACCTGGTGGCGAGGCTGGGCCTGCCCCGCAACCGCGCGTACCGAATTGTGCAGTCCCTATCGGTGGATGAGTCGCGCTGAGATGCCTACGCTGCTGATCGCCATGGTGTTGACGGCAGGGGCGGTGACGTCGCCTGCCGACACGCTCGCGACCATAGGGCGGCTGCAGTACGGCGGGGGCGGCGACTGGTACGCGAATCCATCCTCGCTGCCTAATCTCCTGCTGGCCATCGCCGAGCGGACCGGCCTCGAGGTGGCACGCAGCGAAGCCGTCGTGTCACCGCTCGACCCGGCGTTGCGGGACCACCCCTTCATCTATATGACGGGGCACGGGAACGTGAGCTTCACGCCCGAGGAGGGCCGCGCACTGCGGGAATACCTCCTGGGCGGCGGGTTTGTCCACGCGGATGACAACTACGGGATGAATGAGAGCTTGCGCCGCGAGCTGAGGACGATCTTCCCGGACAAGGAGCTCGTGGAGCTGCCCGCGGACCACCCCGTGTACCACGTCCTCTATGATTTTCCCGACGGACTCCCCAAGATTCATGAGCATGACGGGAAGCCGCCCCAGGGATTCGGGCTGTTTCACGCCGGGCGTATGATCGTGTTCTACAGCTACGAGTCGGACCTGGGCGACGGGTGGGAAGACCCCGACGTCCATGAGGATCCGCCGGAAATCCGGGAGCAGGCTATTCGTATGGGAGTCAACCTCTACCTCTTCGCGCTCTCGCAAGCGGCTCCGTGAGCCTGCCATCATTCCCCCGAGCGGACGCGTTGCTGGCGGGCGTTCGGCGTTACCTGGCGCTGCGCGCAGTGACTGCGTTCGCGTTGTGGATCGCGTCCGGCATCGCGCTGCTTCTGCTGGCGGGCTGGCTTCTCGCGGGCCCAGAGGGTTGGCGCCAGGGTACGCCCGGGCCGCTGATTCTCGACCTGGCGGCCATGCTCTGCGGCGGCGCCGGGATCGTCGCCGTGTGGCGGGGGTGGGTAGCTCGTCTGACCGACCGCCAGGTAACCTCTGCCGTCGAGCGTTCGGCCGGGCTCGCCGAGGGCGCGTTCCTGGGAGCCGTAGAGCTCGCGCGCGCGACCCCGCAGGGTACCTCCGCGGCGCTGGCGAGTCTGGCTGAGGCTGGTGTATCGGCTCGTGTACGTGCCCGATCGACCGGAGTGCTGGCCGGTGCTCTGGGCGACCGGGTGCTCTACTGGCGTCGCATCGGCGTGGTCGCCTTCACGAGCCTGGGGCTCGCAGCCGCGGTGGGCGCCTGGAGTGCGCCGGAGCGGGCGAAGTCGGCGTGGACGGGCCTGCTGTACCCGTTGCGCGCTCTGGCCGCACCGATATACGCCGCGCTCGAAGTCGAGCCCGGCGATGTGGATGTGGCGCGCGGGGCCAGCGTCGAGGTGGGTGTACGTGCACCCGGTAGGGAGCGCGTGACGCTGCGCTGGCAGGCGGAGGGCGACGTTGCGCGAATCGAGACCCTGAGCGTGGTCAATGGAGCCACTTCGTTCACGTTCGACTCGGTAACCGCGGCCGTGCAGTACAGCGTGAGCGCACCGGATGGAGCACGGACGGACACGTATCGCATTCGCCCGGTCGACCCGCTGTTCCTCTCGCGGCTCGATGTCGGCGTTTTCTATCCGGAGTACACGGGTCGGCCGGCGGAGGAATTTTCCGACGTGATTCCAGCCCTCGAAATTCCCGCCGGAACACGCCTCCGCATTGCCGGCCGTACGAGCCGCGAGCTCGGCTCCGCCGCGCTCGCGGGACCGAGCGGGGACGCGGGGATCGCGTTCCGCGTGACGGGTGCGGCCTTCCAGGGTGAGTGGCGGCCTCGCCAAAGCGGATCGTACGCCTGGCAGCTCGTGGATGCGGCGGGCGCGGCGGCGCCTGCTGCGCACCCCCCGCTCGAGATCCGCATTACGACGGACGCGAGCCCCGAGGTTCTGCTCGTGTTCCCGGGCAAGGACACGCTGATCTCCGTGACGCTGCGTCAGCCGCTGGTCATCCAGGCGTCCGACGATTACGGCCTCGAGCAGTTGGAGCTGATCAGTTATCGCGTGTCATCGTTCGGGGAACGTGGCGAGCCGGTGACCACCAGGTTCGAGAGCGAGGGCGCTGCCGCGCTCGAGCTGCGGCCGGTTCTCGACGTAAGCGAATGGGGGCTGCTGCCCGGTGACACCGTACGCTACTTCGCGCGAGTGCTGGAGACAGGGCCAGAAGGGAAGACGGCGCAGACTCGCGAGTTCGCGCTCAGGCTGCCGAGCATCAGTGAGTTGCGCTGGGACGCGCAACGTGATGTGGAGCAGCTGGGGGCTACGCTCCAGGATCTGGCTGCCCGCATGGAGGCGGCCCAGCGGGAAGCGAGCGTCCAGGCAAGGCGGGCCGCGACGTCCGCGAATCAGGCCAGTCGGGCGGATGCGCGCTCGTCCGGATCCACCGGAGAGGAGGGCAGGGCCGGCCTCGACTACAGCCAGACTGAGGACGCCCGTCGAGCCGTAGAGGAGCAGGAGCAGATCCTGGCGCAGCTCGACTCGATGCGCGTCGCCGCGTCCCAGCTGCTGGAGGCGCTTCAGCAGGCTGGCCTGAGCGACACGGAGCTGAGACGCCGCCTCGCCGAACTCCAGGAGCTGCTCAGCGAAGTAGCCGAAGGCGAGCTCCAGGCCAATCTGGAGCGGGCGGCCGACGCGCTCCAATCCCTCGATCCCGAGGAGTTGCGCAGGGCTCTGGATGCGCTGGCCCAGG
>JACQVC010000502.1 GCA_016209995.1 Gemmatimonadota bacterium | reverse complement strand
GCTCAGTATCACCCGGCTCGTGAACTCGGAGGTGAACCAGCCCCACAGCGTGGCCGCCCAGACCATCCCGACGCGTTTCCACGTCGGCATCGCCAGCTGCGGCGGCAGGCGGCGGGCATTCGTGGAGGCGAACACCAGCGCGAACTGATACATGCTGGCGATGATGAACGGCCCCGCGATGGTGATCAGGAAGTCGGGCTGGATGCGCTCCAGGCCGCCGCCCTCGCTCCAGCTCGCCAGCGTGATCGTGACGCTCGCCGCCGCGAGCACGCTGAGGAAGAGCAGAAACGTGCGCTTCAGCGTCCAGAATCCAGTGCGCCGGCCGTAGCACTCGTGGAAGATGTCGCCGGTGATGCGCGTCACCGTGTCCATGATCCCGACGTGCGTGGAGAAGAGCACGCAGGCGCCGCCGAGCAGAAACGCGATCTCGAGCCCCACTCCCCCGTGCTCGGCGAGACCGCGTGCCTCGAGCGCGACCATACGCAGGAAATCGCCGGTCAGCTCCGGGTTGTTCGTGCCGAGCGTCGTCGCCGCGATCAGCGCCGTGATGACCACGCTCAGCAGGATGAGCGCCACGAACGTGACGAGCAGCTCACGGTGCGCGAGTGTCATCCAGGCGCGGAAGCGCCGGGCCAGCGTGGGGTTAGTCGCGTCGAACGCGAGCCCGGTCGCGCGCAGCTCTTCGTTCACGCCCCGAATCCCGGCGATGCGTCCCTGGTACGCTCCCATCCCGAAGCCCTTGTCCCGAATCCACAGAGACTGAGCGAGCATCAGCGTGCCACCGGAGCCCGCGTACGCCACAGCGATCATCAGGGTCGTGAAGCGGGCGCCCGTGATGAAGTCGACCGGCACGTCACCTACGGACACGGCGCCCCGCGCGAGCGCGGCCACGTCGGTGGCTCGAACGCCCGCGAGCACCACGGCAAGCAGGAGCAGGGGGAAGAGAAGCACGACCAGCAGGATCTCGAAGCGCTCGAGCGCGTTGTACACGATCGCGGCACCCGCGAGCGCCACATAGGTGACCAGGATCATCACCAGCGCGATCGGCTGCCAGGCCGGCTCGCTGCCGCTCAGCAAACCGATCACGTTGGCCACGAACGCCGCCGCTTCGCCCGCCCACCCCGGCCAGAAGAAGGAGACGAGCGTCGCCAGCAGGAAGAACCACGGCCAGAAACGGAGCCGATCCAGGCGCGCCATGCCCGCGAAGACGGATTCGCCCGTGGCCATCGTCCAGCGCTCGATCTCGCCGATCACCAGAAACTGCGTGAGCACGCCGACCCAGAATAGCCAGAAAACCTGGAAGCCGCCGGTAGCCACGATGTTCGGCCAGAGCAGGAACTCGCCGGCTCCCAGACCCATGCCTAGCGCGATGACGCTCGGCCCCACGACGTGCCGCAGGCGAGGAACGCGGGGCAGCGCGTCGTAGTGGCTTGAACGGCGGCCCGGCGCCGCGTACGGGGAACGCTGGCCCGGCCGGCGCGTCGGGCAGTAGCGCGTCATCGACCGGCTGGTAGACTCCCTCACGGAAGGCCAGCCCTTCCTCGTCAGGCGCGTAGATCTCGGGATCCAAGTGTTACGCTCCGGTTGACACGCCGTGCTCGGCGAATCATGGTAGGGTCAGTTGGTGACGCCCGCGACCACCCTGCGGCACGGCGAGTCCCAATGGTCGCATTCTACGTGTTCCTCGTTCTCGTGCTGATGCGCGTGATCATCGTGTCGGTCGGCGCCGCTCTTCTGATCCAGCCGGTTTCCCACTGCCCCGCGTGCTTCCAGCCCACGATCGCCATCGCCAACCGCTGGTTGCGCCTGTTGACTCTGCGCTTCGAGTGGCGCTGGTGCCCGCATTGCCGCTGGCAGGGTCCGGCTCGCCGGAGTGCCCCGGCGTCGCGCGCTCCCCGGCCGGCCACGGACGCCCAGATCCAGCGGCCCACGACGAGCTGACCAGGCACATCGTCAGGGTCGAACACCCCCCTATTGACATCCCCCAACGCGCGAGGTAACCCTACAGGCCGTCGTTGGGGACTGCCTACTCTGTCACAGCGAGCCCCCAATCAGATGAGACCAGTCGACCGTCATTCTACGATGCGTGCTGCGATGATGTGTATGGCTCTTATGGTGGCCCCGCCCATGACTGGGGAGGGCCCCGCACTCTGCGTTCCGTAATGACCTGACCAGGTCACCCTAGGCGGAGTAGCGGGCCCTCTCGAAGCGAGAGGGCCTCTTCGTTTCTGGGATCGAAGGTCGTTGAGAAGGCCGCGCGATGCGTCACTGGGAAAGGCAAGCCCGAGGATGAGCACGACGCTGAGGGTGGAGCAGCGTCTCCGCTGTCGCCTGTGTGGTGAAGAGGTGGCCGCCGGGCCGTTTCACGTGTGCGAGTACTGCTTCGGACCGCTCGAGGTCATGTACGACAAGGGCGAACCGGGCCGGCCCCGCCTCACGCGGGAGCGGATCGCGGCCCGGCCGCCGGACCTGTGGCGGTATCGCGAGCTGCTGCCCATCACGGAGGAGCCGCGCGTCGGCCACGGCGTCGGCTTCACGCCGCTCGTGCCTGCGCCTCGCTTGGGTGAGCGGCTCGGCATCGACGATCTCTGGCTCAAGAACGACGGGGCCTGCCATCCGACGCTCTCGTTCAAGGATCGCGTGGTCGCTGTGGCGATCCAGAAGGCCCTCGAGTTCGGCATGACCACGGTCGGCTGCGCCTCGACCGGCAACCTGGCGAACGCAGTCGCGGCCCATGCCGCCGCAGCCGGGCTCCAAGCCTGGATCTTCATACCCCAGGATCTCGAGCGCGAGAAGATTGTCGCGACGGCCGTGTACGCGCCCCGACTCGTCCGCATCCGCGGGGTGTACGACGATGTGAACCGCCTGTGCGCCGAGGTCGCGGACCGCTACGGCTGGGGGATCGTGAACGTCAACCTCAGGCCCTACTACGCCGAGGGGTCGAAGACGGTCGCCTTCGAGATCGCGGAGCAGCTCGGCTGGCGCGCCCCCGGCAGCGTGGTCGCGCCCATGGCCGGCGGATCGCTGCTCACCAAGCTGCACAAAGGCTTCGCGGAGATGGAGTCGCTCGGGCTCGCGCCGGGCGGCGGGCGGGTTCGCTGCTTCGGCGCGCAAGCGGCCGGCTGTGCGCCCATTGTGGAAGCGTTCCACCGCGGCGACACGCAAGTGCGTCCCGTGCGACCCAATACGATCGCTCGCTCCCTCGCCATTGGGAATCCCGCCGACGGACCCTTTGCTCTGGAGGCCATGCGCAAGAGCGGCGGCTGGGCCGAGTCCGCGAGCGACCCCGAGATCGCCGACGCGATTCAGCTGCTGGCGGAGAGGGAGGGTATCTTCACCGAGACGGCCGGCGGCACGGTGGTGGCCGCCGCTCGCAAGCTGGCCGCCGCCGGACGGTTCCAGGGCGCTGGGCCGACCGTCCTCTGCATCACGGGCAACGGGCTCAAGACCCCGGATGCCGTGAGCGGCCGCCTGGACTCCGGACCCGTGATCGATCCGCGCCTCGCCCAGGTCGCGGACCTGCTGGACAGCCGGAGCAAAGCCTAGCTAAGTCCTCTGGCTCATAAGTCCGGTGACGTATTCATTAAGCAGCTCGGGCAAGGGTTAGCTTGACCAAGAGCTTGGACAGGTCGTCGCGGGTGAACTTCCACTCGAACGGCTTGGCGTGTTGCTGGTACCGGTCTTGGAATGCCAGGATACGATCCTCCAGGGCAAAGAGCGAGTCGAAATCGTTCGGTGTGAGCACTTTGCGCTGCAGAATCGAGAAGTAGATCTCGATCTGGTTCAGCCAGCTCGCATGTACTGGCAAGTGAACCAGGATAAGATTAGGCCAGCGCGTGGCGAGACGCTTGGCCGCCTTCTGACCCCGGTGGGAGGAGCAATTATCCACGACCCAGAAGACACGCTGGGCGGAGGCGTAGGGCGCGTGACTCATCACATCCGCAACCAGACGATCGAAGGGCGCGATACCGCCTCTGGCCTCGCAACGGCCGAAGAGCCTGGCACGCCGCACATCCCAGGCGGCCAAATACACCAGCGCGCCCGCACGTACGTATTCATGCTCTACGCGCATCACCACTCCTGGCCTGGTCGGTTCGCTGGCGTGCTTGCGGCACCGTGCCTGAACACTGGTCTTCTCATCCGCGCTGATCACATAGTCATGCTGGCCCAGGCGCTCACCCTCCCAGAAGCCATGATAGAGATCCAGCACGCGGCCCGCTTTCGTCTCGAACTCAGGATCGCGAGGGAAGATCCAGCTGCGATGACGCCATGGACGAATCGCGTCCCGATCAAGCCAACGCCAAACGGAAGCTCCGCTGATGGACGCGACGATCCCACGCGCGACTGCCTCGTTGGCCACCTCTTGCGCGCTGAAGCGAGACAGCGGCAGACCGCGTTCAGCTGGAAGCTCACAGGCGAGCGCCTTTATTTGCACGACGACGTGAGGGGGAAAAACCGGGCGGACGCCCGGTGCGCGGGTCGTCCTGCAGGCCTTCGAGTCGTCGTTCGAAAAAGCGCCGTCGCCACTTGCTCACGATCTGACGCGGCAGATCCAAACGCTCCGCGATCTCCTTGTTCTCCATACCGAGCGCGGCATAGAGAACGATCTTGGCGCGCACGACCTCAAAAT
>JACQVC010000519.1 GCA_016209995.1 Gemmatimonadota bacterium | reverse complement strand
CAGATCGCCGATCCGGTCGGGTAGTACCAGAGATGCTCGCCGGTGCGCGCGTCGAAGGCCGTGAAGTTGCCCTCGTTGTCGCCGGCGAAGACCACGCCCGATGCGGTCGACATCACGCCGGCCATGGTCGGCGTCGGGTACCGAAACTCCCATCGTCGCTCGACCGTCAGCGGATCGATCGCACGGAGCACGCCGTAGGGCTCGGCCTCGCGCCGGAGGACGCCGCTGGCGGCCATGCGTCCCGGCACGATCTCCTCCTTGACGGGGATGTAGGTGGCACAGGTTTCCCGCCCCATCACGAAGAACAGGCCGAGCGCCGGATCGAAGGACGGCGGCATGAAGTTCGTGCTCCCCCACTGGTCGGGCAGGCACCCCTTGCTGCCGTCGTTGAGGACGATCGGATGCCCGCTCGCGTCGAGCTCTCGCGCCCAGGTCGTGTCGCTGAACGGCTTGCCGACGAGCAGCTCGCCCGACGCCCGATCGAAGACATAGAAGAAGCCGTTGCGGTTGGCCACCATGACGACCTTGATGGTCCGCCCGGCAATCGTGAGGTCGGCGACGACCGGCACGTGGTTCGAATCCCAGTCGTGGGTGTCGTGCGGCGTGAACTGGTGATACCACTTCGGCCTGCCGGTGTCGGCGTCCACCGCCACGAGGGACGCCGTGTAGAGATTCGAGCCCTTGCGGTCGCCACCGTAGAAGACGGGGCTCGGGTTGCCCGTGCCCCAGTAGAGCAGGTTGAGATCCGGATCGTAGGTCCCGGTCATCCACGTGCCGCCGCCACCGCGGGCCATGACCTCGGCATCGGGCCAGGTTTCGCTTCCCGGCTCGCCCGGCGCCGGCACGGTGTAGAAGCGCCAGAGGCGCGCGCCGGTGCGCGCGTCGTACGCATCGAGGAACCCCCGCGTCGGATAGTCGCCGCCCGAGTTGCCCACGATCACCTTGTCTCCGACCACGAGCGGCGCCATGGTGCCCGAATAGCCGATCTTGTGGTCGGCGAGCATCGCGTCCCACAGCTCCGTCCCGGTCCCGGCGTCAATCGACACCAGGTGCGAGTCGAGCGTCACCATGAAGAGCCGATCCTCCAGGATCCCGAAGCCGCGGTTCACACCGATGCGGCCGTACGTGAGGTCCTCGGGCAGCTCGCGGCGGTAGGTCCAGAAGGGACGGCCCGTGCGTGCGTCGAGCGCCCACCCATAATTGAACGACCCGGTCAGATAGATCACGCCGTCGACGACGAGCGGCGTGCTCTCGAAGCCGCGCCCGCGCGGGATGCCGCCCGTCTGAAACGTCCACTGCGCGGTGAGCCGATGCACGTTCTCCGGGCCGATCTGAGTGAGCGGGCTGTGGCGCTGGCCGGTGTAGTCGCCCGAGAAGGTCTGCCAGCGCGTCGGATTCGCCAGCCCCTCGAGCAGATCCTGCGCCGTGACGACACCCGGCGTCTGCTGCTGCCCGACGAGCAGCACAGAGACCGTTGCCGCCACGATCGCCGTGCTGACAGTGACTCGTCTGAGATCCATACGCGTCCCTCACCTTCACGTCCGCCTGATGGCGGACGCTGCCGCAACGCTCCGCCGTCAGCTCTGAGCTCAACGACTGGCCGGACCCGACGCACGCAGAGTGCTCAGAAACCGCAGGAGCTCGTTCAACTCGACTTCGCTCAGGCGTTCCGGCGGGTACGGAGGCATCAGCGAGGCCTCCTCGCGGATCACCTCGAGCAGCGTGGATTTCAGGTACCCCTGCAGCTGCTCGCGCGTATCCATGATCTGGATCGAGAAGGCGTCCTCGCTCTTGCGCGCCCCGCGGATCCGGCGTCCGTCACGCGTGACGAGCGTCACCGCCCGGTAGCCGTTCGGGATGGAGGCGTTCGGCGTGCGAATCGCCGCCGTAAGGGCCTCGGGGGCCTCGCGCTCCGCGATCCGAGACAGATCCGGTCCCAGGCGACCGCCCCGGCGGTTCACCCGGTGACAGCCGCTGCAGCTCGCCCGGAAGATCTGCTCCCCACGGCTCGTGTCGTCCCCGGCCGAGGCGAGCGAGACGGAATCGCCGAGGCTCCGCAGGTAGGACACGATCGCCCGCAGATCCTCGTCGGGCGCCGTGCTCGGCGGCATGATCGTCCCGGGCACCCCCTCGCGAATGGTGCGAAACACCTGATCGTCGCTGGCTCCGGCGCCCCAGAGTGCGGTCAGGTCGTGCCCCGCGACACCCCTGGCATCGGCGCCGTGACACTCGGCGCACCGCTCGCGATAGGAGGCCGCCCCGGCGGGCGGAGCCGGGCGGGCGCGCTGCTGTGCGCCGGCCGCTCCCACCGCCGTCAGCACCATCACGCCGAACGCGAGCGCGCGGCCCATCACGTGCACGCCGATACTCCCCTCCTCGTCCTGACGTCCCGTCCCGCCATCCTCAACAAGCAGGTCGCAGGCCGCGCCCACCGGGACGGCCAGACTTGCCGTTTCCGCTGATGGCCACCGCCGTTTATACACCAACTCCGCTCCCGTTACCTCCCCCCAAGTGGTCGCCGCGTGGCGGCCCTGAGGTCAGCATCCGAGAGCAGAATGTGGTGCGGCTCGGCTGGCACCGATGCTCGACCTGGGCCGCACCGGACGCCTGCCGGGTCGCGCGGCTTCCGACGGAGCGTTTACAATGGCTGGGTCCGAGGAGGGTCGATGAGCGACAAGCCAACCATCAAGCCGCGCGAAAACGGACCGTATCTCGTCACGAACTGTCGACAACTCACGGGCCTGGACGGCCGCGAGTACGCCTCGCAGGGCACGGTGGCCCTCTGCCGCTGCGGTGGATCGAAGAACAAGCCGTTCTGCGATGGCACCCACTGGTCCCACCACTTCGACGAGCACGCCCCGCCGCCGGCATGAAGAAGAAGACTGGAGGAGCCGTGACCCACCCGCGCGGAGCGATCAGGCGCGCACGTACACGGCCTTGCGATCGACGAAGAACTCCAGGCCGGTCTGGCTGTTTTCGGGCAGGCCGGCACCCGACTGTTTGATGCCGCCGAAGGGCATCGATGGCTCTTTGTAGCCGGTGTGCACGTTCACGTGCGCCAGGCCGGCTTCGATGCCGTCGATATACGCGCGGGCCGCGCTGAGGGTGTTGGTGAAGATGGACGAGGACAGGCCGTAGGCAGAGTTGTTCGCAAGATCGAGCGCCTCCTCGAGCGTGCCGAACTCCGAGACGGCCAGAACCGGCCCGAAGATCTCTTCGCGAAACACGGCCATGCCAGGGCTGACGTCGGTCAACACCGTGGGACGGATGAAATATCCGGGAGGCGCGCCGGCATCTGGCGCCTCACCGCCCGCCGCGAGCCGCGCGCCGTCGGCCTGCGCCTGCCGGATGGCGGCGCAGACGTCTTGATACTGCCCGGGCCCAGCCACCGGCCCCATGTCGGTCGCCGCGTCGAGGCCGTCGCCCACCACCATCCGCCGGCAGCGTGCCGTCAGGGCCTCCAGGAACGATGCGGCAATCCCGCGCTGCAGCAGAATCCGGCTCGTCGACGTACACCACTGACCGGCGTTGGAGAACCCCGCCGTCACGGCCGCCTCCACCGCCTCCCCCAGGTCCGCATCGTTCATCACGATGAGAGCGTTCTTGCCGCCCAGCTCGAGCTGGGTGCGCGTGAGCGTGGCGGCCACCTGCGCCTGAATCGTGCGACCCACCTCGGTCGAGCCGGTGAAGGACACGGCGCGGACGCGCGGATCCTGCACGAGCGGTGCGCCAACCAAGGACCCGGAGCCGGTAACGCAGTTGAAGACCCCGGCCGGCAGGCCGGCGCGTTCGACGAGACCGGCCATGAACACGCCGGACCAGGGCGTGAACGACGCCGGCTTGAACACCACCGTATTCCCCGTGAGGAGCGCCGGCAGCGTCTTCCGGCACATGACGTTCATCGGAAAATTCCACGGGCTGATGACGCCGACGACTCCGAGCGGCTGGTACTGCACCCACGTCGTGATGTCGCGCCACGCGCCGGGCCCGGTATGCCCGTAGAACGCCGACACCTGATGCAGGTGATAGCGGCCTTCGACGAGGGCCGACTCCACCTCGGCGCGCGATTCGCGCAGCGTCTTACCGTTCTCGAGCGTGACGATGCGCGCCAGCTCGTCCCGCGAGGCCTCGAGCTGCCGCAGGAATTCCGCCACGTGCCGCTGGCGCTCGGCGACCGTCGTGCGGCGCCAGGCCCGAAAAGCCTCGTCGGCCGCACCAATCGCATCCTGTACGTCCTCGGGCGTCGAGGACTGGAACAGGCCCAGCCGACTGCCCCGGCGCGCCGGGTTCTCGTCCTCGAGCATGGCGGCGCCGCGCGAGGGCACCCACCGGCCGTTCACGAAGTTCTCAAAGGTTTCCACCATATCGGCTCCCAGCCTCGCTGCCGGCTGATAGCAAAGCCCGGCGAAAGGATGCAGGATGGAATTCAGACGCGACGAGCGCCTTCCGATCGGGGAGACCGGCCTACGAGGCCGGCTCGATCCGCAGCACCGCCCCGTCGCTCGGGTGGTCGGTCAGGACGTACAGCAACTCGTCGGGACCCTGCCGCACGTCGCGGATCCGCTGCCGCAGATCGACGAGCAGCGATTCGCGGCGCAGCTCCTCCATCCTCTCGTTGAACAGGATGCGCTCGAGGTGGCCCGTGCCCGGAATCTCGCCCGTGCGGAGGCCGCCGACGAAGACGTCGCCCTTCCACTTGGGAAGCCGGTCGCCGGTGTAGAACGCCATCCCCGAGATAGCGATTGACGGCACCCAGAACACCACCGGCTGCTCGAACCCGAGCCGCCAGAACTGCTCCGACTGCCACGGCCCGGGGTACGTCCGCCCGTAGCTCACGATCGGCCAGCCGTAGTTGGCGCCCGGGCGGATGATGTTGATCTCGTCGCCGCCGTTGGGACCGTTCTCGTTCTGCCACACGTCGCCCGTGGCCGGATGGACCGCCAGGCCCAGCGAATTGCGGTGCCCGAGCGAGTAGACCTCGGGCGCATGGTTGGGCCGGCCGACGAACGGATTGTCGTCCGGCACGCCGCCATCGTCGCCGAGCCTCAGCACCTTGCCGCCGTGCGTGGCCGGATTCTGCGCGCCGTCACCACCCCCGCCGCCGGTGGTCATGAAGAGCGTACCGTCCTGGCCGAAGGCGAGGCGCGAGCCGCCGCCCGTGCCCGGTCCCGCCACGAAGAGATCCTTCAGGTCGGCGAGCGCGCTGCCGGTCCAGCGGCCCCGTGCGAGCGCCACCGTCGCCTGCTTCTCGTTGACCGGCTTCGTGTAGGTGAGATATACGAACCGGTTCTCCGCGAATCGCGGATGGAGCGCAATATCCATCAGCCCCGACAGCCCCTGCGCCCGCACGGTCGGCACACCGGCGATCGGCCGTGGATCGAGGACGCCATCGCGAATGATCCGAAGCTGCCCGGTCCGCTCGGTGACGAGCATGCCGCCACCTGGGAGGAACGCGATGCTCCAGGGGTGCGCCAATCCACGGGCGAGGACGACGACGCGGACCTGCTGGCCCTCGGCCGTGTCGTACACGACCGGCCCGTCGGGGAGCGGCACCGCGGGAATGCCCTGCGGCGCAACCGGAGTGTTACCGCGGAACGGGACCGTCTGCTGGGCGGAGCCCGTCATGGCCGACAGCGCGAGCGCCAGCGGCGCGGCGAGCCAGACCAGCCGAGGCGTCCTCGGGCGCGAAATCCTCATGACGTTCTTCCCTCCTTGCACGGTATCCAAGTATACGACCCGGTGGCGACGATGGCACCGGCGTCACTCTACGCGCCTTGCCGGCAATCAGACAAGCGGTTCGGCCACATCGTATAATTCCTTGACCGAGCCCGGGGCTCTGCCCCGGACCCGGCTCGGTCGCTCGCGGCGGCCGAAACCACCGAGATCAAGGAGAGCCGATCGTGACCGGACCCATCAGTTTCGAGATCTTCACCGATTACGTCTGACCGTGGTGTTACCTCAGTACCGGGCGTAT
>JACQVC010000512.1 GCA_016209995.1 Gemmatimonadota bacterium | reverse complement strand
GGGATGGGCGTGCTGGTAGCGCGGTTCGCCGGCGCGGGCGAAGCGGACAAAGTCAACCGAACGGTTTACCAGGCGTTCCTCACCTCGCTGGCCCTGTCGCTGGGTGTGTTGGCGCCGCTGGGATGGGTGCTCTCGCCGTCGCTTCTGAGCCTGGTCAATGCGACTCCCGAGGTTCAGGCCGAGGCACTGCCGTACCTGCGGATCATGTTCGTCTTCAGCTTCGGGATGCTGAGCTTCTTCATGGTTGGCGGCGCCCTACGTGCCGCGGGCGACGCGCAGACGCCGCTGCGCCTGGGCATCGTGCTGACGGTTCTCAACATCGCGCTGAACGTAGTGCTGATCCCGGGACTGGGTCCGCTACCCGCGTTCGGTACGGCCGGCGCAGCGCTGGGGACGGTGCTCGCCGGCCTACTGGTCAGCCTGCTGGCCATCTACCTCATGACATCGGGACGGCTGGTGGTCAGCCTGCACCGTGGCCTGTCGTGGAAGGTGGACTGGTCGATCATCCGCGCGCTTTTCCGCTTCGGTCTCCCAACGGGTCTTCAGGGCGTGGCGATGAACATCGCGGGCGTGCTGCTGCTCCGCTTCATCGGCTCGCTCGAGAGCAGCGCGGAAGCCCAGGCCGCGTACGCCGTCGGCTATACGGAGCTGTTCTCGCTGATCACGTGGTCCTCAGTGGGTCTGATGGGCGCGACGGCGGCGGTCGCGGGCCAGAACCTGGGCGCCGGCCGCCCCGACCGCACGATCCACGCGGTTCAGGTGGCCTCCCGCATCGGTCTCGGCGTCGCGGCGTTCGTGGGGCTCCTGTTCCTCGCGATCCCGCGCCTCCTGCTCGGACTCTTCGGTATGGACGATCCGGTCGTGGCGGACATCGGTGTGCAGCTGTTGGGCTTCCTGAGCGTCTCCGGCTTCTTCATTACCGTCGCGCTCACCTACACAGGCGGCCTGCAGGGCACGGGGGATACGCGCAGCCCCCTGTACATCTCGATCGCCTCGCAGATCATCGTGCCGCTGGGGATGTGCGCCGTTCTCCAAGCCACAAGGGGACTCAACCCCGCAGACATCTGGCTGGCCATCCTGCTCGGCCACGTGACGCGCTGCATACTCAGCGTGGCGCGCTTCCGCCAGGGGAAGTGGCGGCATATCAAGGTGGACATCGAGCTGGCTCATCCGTAAGCGACGACTACCGACGAGGTTGGCTGAGGTGTCCGTCGTAGAGGATGGCCGAGCGACTTGACTCCGGCCAGTGGCCGGACTATCTGTCACCAATGATCTCGCTTCGCGGCGGCCCCGCGTGGCCGCAGTGGATCGATCCGTGTTGAGAACCGCCCTCCTCTACCTCACCTCCGTGCGCGTACCGCTACCGGGTCCTCCCACGGTGCGCCCAAGCCGGCGGAAGAGCTGATGCCGTCGTTGTCCACGATGATTCTGCAGGTCGCCGTGATTCTGGCCGCGGCGCGCAGTGTGGGTTGGCTGTTCCGGCGGCTGGGGCAGCCGCAGGTCATCGGTGAGATGACGGCGGGCATCCTGCTGGGGCCCTCGTTTCTCGGCTGGCTCGCGCCCGCTGCAGCGGCGCGCCTGTTCCCACCCGACAGCCTCGGCTTCCTGGCCGCGCTCAGCCAGGTCGGCCTGCTTCTTTACATGTTCCTCGTGGGGATCGAGTTCGATGTGCGCCAGCTGCGCGGTCGCGGCCACACGGCCGTGGTAACGAGCCACGTCAGCATCCTGGCTCCTTTCGTTCTCGGCGCCGCTCTGTCTCTCTACCTGTACGATCGTCTGTCGCAGGACAGCGTGAGCCTCATGGCGTTCGTGCTTTTCATGGGCTCCGCAATGAGCGTGACCGCGTTCCCGGTTCTGGCTCGCATCCTGGGGGAGCGCGGACTCATCCGGACGCGCCTGGGCGCGCTGGCGATCGCGTGCGCGGCCGTCAACGACGTGACGGCGTGGAGCATCCTGGCGATCGTCCTGGCCATTGTTCGCAGCTCCGCAGCCGCACACCCGCTCTGGGTGACGCTAGGCGGATCGGCCGCCTACATGCTCGTGATGCTTTTCGTGGTCAGGCCAGCCGCGCGCCGGTTCGCTCCCTGGTATCGCAACCGGGGGCGTCTGACACCCGACATAACGGCGGCCGCGCTCTTCCTGTTGCTGCTGTCTGCCTGGACCACGGAGTGGCTGGGAATCCACGCCCTGTTCGGCGCTTTCCTGGCGGGTGCGGTCATGCCGAAGGAGGCCCGGCTGGTCGAGGACCTGACGGACCGAATCGAGCACGTCACGCTGCTCCTATTGCTGCCGCTCTTCTTTGCCTTTACGGGCCTGCAGACCCGTATTGGTTTGCTCAGCGGCGCTGAGATGTGGCTGTACTTCGGCGCGATCGTGCTGATTGCGGTCGCGGGCAAGTTCGGCGGGTCGGCCATCGCAGCGCGCGTCACCGGCCTCTCGTGGCGCGAGGCCGGCGCCCTCGGCATCCTCATGAACACCCGTGGACTCATGGAACTGGTGATCCTGTCCGTCGGGTTCGAGCTAGGTGTGATCTCCCCTACCGTGTTCACCATGATGGTGCTCATGGCTTTGGTCACGACGCTGATGACCACGCCGATGCTGAGACTGATCTACCCGTCCCGCCTCTTGCAGCCGGCGGGCTCGCCGGAGGACGTCGAGAAACGGGACTTCACGATCCTGATCCCCGTGTCGCTCCCCGCGTCCGGACCACGACTGCTCGACGTCGCCCGCATGCTCACGCCTGCACAACGGCCTCTCCGCTGCTATGCGCTTTTCCTGGAGCCGGACACCGGGCAGACGCTCTCCGCTGCTCGCCGGCACCAGCGCGTGCGCGAGGATACGCTATCCCCGATCCTGCGTGCGGCCGACGCCGAAGGGTTGGCTGTTCATCCCGTATCGTTCGTCACCACGGACGTCGGGCGCGATATCGTCGAGGTGGCCCACGCCAAGCACGCCAACGTCATCCTCATGGGCTGGCACAAACCCATCATCGCGACGAGCATTCTCAGCGGGACCGTGCGCGAGGTCATGCGGAACGCGGGCACCGATGTAGCCGTGTACGTCGAGCGAGGGCGCCGCCCGTGGGGACGGATCCTGGTCCCGTATCGAGGTGGACCGCACGACCGCTACGCCCTCGAGCTGGCGCGCAGGGCCACGCAGTCCGGCGCCGAGGTGACCGTGCTCCACGTGATGGCGCCCGACGCCGATGGCGCGGAGGACCCCGTCCTGCGCGATGAATCCGCCGCGCTGTCCGGCGGTGCCGGGCTCACGCTCAAGGTCGTACACAGTGAGGACCCGGTAGGAGCCGTGATCCGCGAGGCACAACAGGCCTACGACGTAACGATCGTCGGGATCGCAGCGGAATGGGGGCTCTCGCCCGGTGGTGTTGCGCGAGACGAGCGCCTCGTCCGCGAGGCGAGGACGTCACTGCTCGTGGTGCGCAGCTATGCGCGGGCATCGGCAGACGTCGCATTCCCGGATGCCATGGGAACGCCAGCGGCCGGCGCGCCGACGACCTGATACGCGCCGCTCCGCTGCGTACCGCCGTCAGCTATTCGGCGCGCACTTCTTTCGCAGAATTTCTATAGGCGCTCACGGGGAGAGCACTACTGCGAGGCTATCGGGCAGCTTCTGGCGCGGCCAACCGCGTCAGCCGGCGCCTCACCTCCTCGACCCGAGGCTGCAGCTCGGGGTCGGCGTCGTGCCAGAGATCGACGAAGCGGCGATAGTAGTCCGCCGCCTTCGTGGTGTCCGCGCGGCCCTCATACAGATCACCCAAGCGCTCGTAGCTGATCGCCAGCCACGCGGCATCCGGTCCCGTGCGATAGAGCTCGCGTCCGTCCACGTACCGCTCGTACACCGCGATCGCGGAGTCAGGCTGCCCCGCAAGATCATACGCCCGTGCCAGCTCGGACGTCCCACAGAGGGAGCATGGTCCGTCGGCCGCCCGACGCAGCTCCGGGATGGCGTCGGCCGGACGACTGCGCCCCAGCGCCAGCGCGCCGCGCGCCCAGCCCAGCTGCCACTCAGCGCCGGGACGCAGATCCGCCGATAGCGAAGCTTCCCACTCCGCCAGATGCGCCTGCGCACGATCCAGCCTTCCGCCCAGGGCAAGAACGTTGACCAGGCCGGCATAAGGTCGGTCGAGAGGCGCCACGGTGCCGAGCGGGTGGCGCGTCAGCGCCGCCTCTAACCCCCGGAACGCGCGCTGCGCATCACCGCGGACGACGATGTCCCACCGTCCCCGCGTCACCGCGCCCTCGATGTATGACGCGACCTGTCCCCGCTCTTCCTGGGCAGCCATCGCATCCGCGAGATGGCGCTCGGCATCGGCTAGCTTTCCGCGCAACGCCGCGAGATCCGCCAGCTCGATGCTGGTAATCGCTCGCCACCTGAGATCCGCGCGCTTGGCATCTCTTAGAGCGTGAAGATGTGCCTCAGCGTCCGCGTACTGTCCGGCACGCGTGCGCAGCTGCGCCAGAAACACCTCGGACCCCGCATCGGGGAAACGTCGCGCGAGCTCCTCGAACGTTGCCTGCGCTTCGTCCGCAAGTCCCACGCCGAACTGGTCGAACGCCAGGTTGAGCATGTTGACTGCGTTCGCCCCCGTCTCGAATGCTCGCTGGTGTAGCACGAGGGCCCGCGCGTACTCGCGTCGGTCTTGATACAGATTCCCCAGATTGTTCAGCGCGGTCTCGTCGTCCGCGTAGGTCGCCAGCAGTGTCTCGTAGGCGGTGACCGCCTGGTCACGCTCTCCGATGGTGTTGTAGTACGTGGCCAGTGTGAGGTAGCGCTCGCGCTCGGTCAGCCGGTCAATATGCTCGATCGCTCTCTTCAGCACCTCGATCTGGCCTGACCGGTCTTCCCGTCTGTTGCCGAAGATGACGCCCAGTTTTCGATACGCCATCGCGAAGCCGGGGTCGAGCCGAAGCGTTTCCTCGAGCAGCGCTTGAGCACGGACATCATCGCCGCTGTCAAACGCTCGCATGGCCTGCGAGTAGAGGCGTAACGCTTCGAGCGACGACGTCGTCACGCGCTCGAGCGGCTGGTTCGCGCGGATCGTGCGTAGCGACTCGCCGATCCGCTCCCGCATCCTCTTGGACAGTCGGTCGATCGCCGCGATCACCGCTGTGGAGTCCGTCGCGTTCTCGCGGAAGCCGGCCAGTTCCACGCCGTCTTCCGCCGCCACCAGGCGTGCGGAGAGCACGTAGCCCGTGCCCGCCTTCGTCACCTCGCCGGCCACCACGGCTTTGATCCCCTCGCGGATGGCCACCTCGCGGGCGAGCGCGAGGTCGAGGGGTGCGTCCGCCCGTTGCTGCATGCGGGCTAGCGCCTCCGCGACTCGCCCGGGTTCCACCACCCGCACCAGGGTTGTCTGTGCCAGATCGATCCGGAACGCCTCCGTCAGCGCCTGGCCAAGCGTCGGCTCCGGCGACCGGTTATCGAAATCGGCCACCAGGATCCGGTCGCGTGCATCCAGTGCGCCGGCCGCCACCAGCGACCCCACGGGCCCTACGCCCAGGACGCGCATAGCCATGTAGCCAGCGGCCACAAGGCCCCAGATGGCAAACGCTACGACCCCGGCCAGAATCGCCTTGCGCCAAGTCAGCCAGTGGGTCGAGGCGGCCGCAACTTCCTCAGCCGACGGTGAGTCAGCCGTACTGGCCGGCGAAGAAGACCGCCGCTCCGAGCGACGCTCGCGCTTCGACTTCGGCGAGGGCGCGCGCTCCCGCAGCGGGTTCGGTACGCTCTGCACCACCGCTGTCGCCACGATGATCGGCAGTCCGATGAGCAGGAGCGCTACGCCGCCAGGGAAGAACCAGTCGGGCAGACCGAGCTTGTCGATGAACAGATCGACAACCTGCAGGACAATAAAGGAGGCGGAGACATAGACGGCGAGGACTTGCAGGAGGCGAGCACGGCGGGCGCGCGCCCAAATATCGTTAGGACCGCGTGCGACCATCGTCTCGCTCCGGAAGAGTATGCTTCGTTGTGCTTTGGACGAGCGGCCGTACGGCTGGCGTCCCGGTGCACCTGCGGGCCGTCCCGGGACTTCAACATAGACGAGGCTCTCCACCCCTGGCAAGCAAAGGAACCAATGCAACGACAGGGAGCACGGGACCCGGGCGTGGGAACGCCCGCGGCCGGCGCTCCCACGACATGAGAGTCGGCAGGTCGCTGAAGACCAACAGCAACCTGTCAAGCTCGGTCAGGAGCGAGGTCGCCGCTCCAGCCGCTCGTCCAGGCTGACCGGCCCGGCGCCGTGGTGCGCGATCAGCAGCGCGCCACCCAGCATGGAAAGGTTCTTGAAGAACATCGCCTGCTGCATAGCCGCCAGCAGCGGATCTTCCACGGCCCAGAAGTTGTGCATCGTGACGGTGACCGGCACGAGAAAGAGCACCAGAAGCCAGGCGCCCAGCTTCGCCTTGTAGCCCACCAGAATGCTCAGAGCGCCGGCCGCAGCGAGCAGCCCGGACGCCGGCACCAGGAAGCCGGCCCACGGTACGCCCTGCTGCTCCGCATACGCTATGGTCTGTTGCGAGAAATGGGTGAGCCCTGCCATCAGGAAGATCGCGACCAACAGCGCGCGGCCGACCAGCGCTACGTATCGCAGCGCATCCATTCCCGACCGCGCCTCAGTTTCAGCGACCGTCGGTCTCTCGATCACAGCTGCCTTCGTGCTCATCTTAATTTCTCCCTTCGTCATCTCGTCCTTGGCTTACATGGACGAACCGTTGTTGTCGTCGCGTACTTTCGGCGACGCTACCGCCGGACTCCGGGCCGTAAACGCATGCCGCCGACCCTGCGCGGAGCCCGTACAATCCAGAACTGCATGCTAGATCGTTATACAGTCTATCTATGTATACTACATTCATGTAGTAAACGCCCAAAAAAGGGTGCGGTCCTGCTCATAGCTGGCGAAGCGCCCCGTTGAGCGCTGCCGCATCGCTTTGACCGAGTGCCTCTGTCACCGCTCGCTCCTGAGCCGCCACAATGCGGATGCCCTCCCCGAAGGAATCCCTACCGGCTTGCGTGAGAGCGGCGCGCACGACACGGCGATCATCGGGATCATCAAGCCGGCGCACGAGCCCGTCGGCTTCGAGGCGATCCACGAGCTGAGTGATGTTGGAGCGAACGCACTGGATCCGCTCGGCCAGCTGGCTCAGTGGCAACGAGTCCCCGGCCTCGGCGAGGACCTTGAGCACGCCAAACTTCGCCAGGGACAGGCCAACGGCTCCCAGGGCCGCCTCGACCCTCGCCTCCAAGCGGTGAGCCACCTCGAACAGCCGAGCCATGACTGGCACTTCCACTGAGTCTGGCGAGTTCACGGTCGATTTGTTCATAGATAAACTATGCAGACTCTAGACGACCGTGTCAAGTGAAATGGCGCTGAGAAGCCGGGTGCGGCCAGGGGGGGAGGAACGACTGGGGCTGGACGCTAGGAGGCTAGCGGTCATGGCCGGGGTCGTCGACCGGCAGCCACCATTGCGGCTGGTCCGCCGGCTCGCGGGCGCGCAGGCGGGCCAGGCGCCAGCGGTCCCGGCGGCGGCGAATGCGAAACAGCAGGAGCACCAGGAGGCTCGTCGCGAGCCAGAAGGCCGCGGACTGCGACAGCACGAGCATCCAGCCGTAGCGGCGCTTGACGAACCCTCGCCAGTCCTCCTCGAGCTGGCCGCCGGTGACGCCGTAGGTGGCGCGCAGAGCGGTTTCGAAGCTGCCGGATCCGCGCCAGTGGCGGAACAGCACCTCGAGGCCTCGCTCACCGCTGCGCTCGACCAGGTACTGAACGGCCGTAGCGGAGAGCAGGTACGCGAGACGTGCGGAAGCGAGGTCGGCCGGCCAATCGATCGCCAGGGAATCGAGCGGCGGTGCTCGCCGGAGAACGAACGCCAGCCGTAGTCGCCAGGCCTCCTCGAAGCCCCACGCGCCGGAGGTCCATTCGGCGTACCCCTCATCGAACCAGCGCGGAATGTCGCGGGTCCCGAGGTGGTCGTGCAGTGCGAGGTGCGCCCACTCGTGCCGTAGCGTGACGGCGGGATCGGAGAAGCGAGTGCGGGCCGACGGGTAAACCGGCAACACGATGGTGCCCAGGCCCGGCACCGCCACTCCCGCTCCCCACTCCGGCACGCGGCCCCCCAGGAGCGAGTCGAGGATGACCTCGGACGGCGCCAGGATGACGGTCACGGGCGCTTCCGGCACGCTGGGCGGGAGTCCGGGCAGGCGCGGCGGGTCGTGGATCTGAGCCTGTACGCGCTCGGCCAACGTGGAGTCGCCCGGCCAGTAGACGACGGTGGCCACGGAGTCGGCCAGGCGCATCTGCTGCGCCGCAGCAAGAGTGCTCGGGCCCAGCGCGGCGATCCCGGCCAAGACCGCCAGGGTCAGGCGCAGGAGTCTAACTCTCGAATACGGCAGCATGCGGCCGCCCCGGGAGGCGTACTGCGGGCCCGACCACTCACCCCGAGGTGAGGGACTCGACGAGATCGAGGTTGGTGCGTACGACCGGGTTCTGCGGATTCAGATCGAATGCGCGTCGCCACAGCTCGACGGCCTTCTCCCGGTTCATCTCTTTGTACCAGATGTTACCGAGTTTGAGGTAGATGTCGTCGCCGAGGTTGGCGTCCTGTTCGAGCGCCCGTTCATACGCTTCTTTCGCTTCTTCGTAGTTCGCGCGGCGGTAATAGGCGTCGCCCAGGTTCTTGAACGCCTGAGGCAGCGTGGGCGCTTCGTCACGGGCGCGACGGTAGAGTGACTCCGCCTTGGCCAGATCGCCGGCGCGCTCGTAGACGGCGCCCAGGTTCACGAGCAGAGCCCCGTGCACCGCGTACTGGCGCAGCCCCGCCTCTCCCAGGCTCGCGGCGCGGCTCAGGTCGCCCGCGAGTGCGGCCCCCAGCACGGCGTAGGCGTAGTAGAGCGCGGGCGGCGGCTCGTCACCCAGGCTCTCGCGGTAGCTGGCGAAGGAAGCGTCCGCAGCGGCAACATCGCCGCTCTTCAGTTGCAGGATCGCTCGGGTCAAGAGCGCTGGGGGGTCTCCAGGGCGCAGCGCCTCTGCCTGGCTCAACGCCAGGAGCGCGTCGTCGTAGCGGCCGAGGCGTTCGAGCGCGACGGCCATGTTCAGGAAGGCGGCGTACTCGGCTCTTCCCAGCTCGACCGAAGCGCGGAAGTAGCGCAGCGCATCGCCGTAGCGACCCTGGCGCAGCGCGATCAACCCGAAGTAGAAACGCGGCTCCGCGCTGTCCGGCATGATCTCCTCGACGGCGCGCAGCTCGCGCTGCGCGTCTTCGTACATCCCGGTTTGGTAGAATGCACGGGCGAGGTTCATGTGCTCGGACACGCGCGCGTCCTTGAGCGGTCCGACCGGCTCGGCCTTGCGGCGCCCCACGCGGGTCGCGAATCCAGCCTGGAGGAGCCCGTAGATCGCGCGACCGACCTCGAACTCGACCATGCCGGTCTCATCGAGAATGTCCTGAACGGTGTGCTGCCCATCGAGCAGCGGTAGGAGCGTGCGCTGCTCGTCGGTCAGCTCGACGTCAGGATCGGCGGTCGGGTCGCGCTCCAGCGCGAAGATGAGGTCGAAGGAAGAGATCTTCTTCTCGATCAGCGTCCATTCATCCACTCGGCGCGCACCCTCGAGCAGCAGGTTCTCGGCGTTGATCGAGACGAGGAAGTCCTGCTGCTCCGGAAGCTCGTCGGCTTCGAAGTAGAAGGTGCCCTGCGACCAGGTGAAGAGGTGGTAGACGGCCTCTTCGATCTGCATCGAGATGTGGCGCTGGAGCTGCGACTGCGTGAGATGACCTCGCTCGATGAGAATGCGGCCCAGGCGCTTGCCCGGCTGCTGCGCTTGCTGCTCCATGGCTGCGGCCAGCTCCTGACGCGTGATGACATCGTGCTTGACGAGCAGCTCACCGAGCCGGTCGGGGCGGTTCAGGATGGAGGCAAAGATGATCCTGCCTTTGTCGAAGTAGATGTAGCCGAAGCTGGACCGGTCGGTGACGCTGAGGCAGCCGGTTTTCTGCCCCAGGGCCAGCAGCTGGATCACGTCCGGCAGGCTCGCTTCCTTCAGACTGCCCCGAATCGCCATTAGTGCTGTACCACCTGGATGTCGTTCCTCATGGTTGTGTCCGGCAAACTACCGTTGCACGCCTCCTACCCCAGCTCCTCGACGATACGGTCCTTGATGTCGGGCCACTCCCAGATGAGCTTTTCTCGCGATCGGAACCAGGAGTCGCCGGGTGCTCCCGACCTGCGTGCACTCTCGTCCGTTACCGCCTCGGCGACCAGCTCCACGACCAGTCCTCCCTCGAAGCGCGAGCGCAGACGCTCATCGATCTCGGCCAGCTCCGCGGGCGGGCGACTGGCGGCCAAGGCGATACGTCCGCCGCGTCGGCCGAGCTCCTCGAAGAGATGGAAGAACTCGTCCTGAGTTCGCTCCGTCTCGGCCAAGGCTTCGGCGCCGAGCACGAAGAGGGCGTCCAATGCACGCCAGCGTTCGCGCCAGGCATCCACGAGGCCGCCTTCCAGCGCGCGGATGTACTCCTTCGCGAACTCGGCCGCGGTACAGAGGGCGACCCGAGCGCCGGGACGGGCAACCAGCAGCTCGCGGGCCGCCGCGACGAAGAGTGCCCGCGGCTCGACTCCGCCGAGAGCCACGACGAACAGCGGCGAATAGGGCGGCTTGGCTCCGAGGACGAATCGCCGCGCTTCACGGATGGGCAGGGACTCGGAGTCGAGGTCGAGCTGCTCGAATGTCGGCTCCGCCGGGATCGCCGAAAATGGGCGCGCCCGCTCGCGGGCGGCCGCGACCACCGCTTGAACCTCCGACACGCGATCCGGATCGCGCAGCGCCGACTGCGCCGACTCGGGCAGGGCGAGCCCGTGCGCCTCCAGTTCGGCGGCCAGCTCCCGCAGCCGCTCGACGTCGCGCGTAAAGCCGTGCAGCAACGCCTCCACGTCCGCCGGTTGCTTGTCCGCGGCGGCGGCGCGGCGCAGGCGAGTCGCCTGATATCCCTCTCGCTCCCAGCGCTCCGCCTCCTGCTCCACCTGAGG
>JACQVC010000511.1 GCA_016209995.1 Gemmatimonadota bacterium | reverse complement strand
GGACACCCGCCAGGTCATCGAGCACAGGACGCGATGAGAGGCTCCTTCAGCGTGTGCGCAGCGCTTTGCGCGGCTCTCCTCGCCGCCGCCCCCGCATCGTTGGGCGCTCAGACGACTGCTGAACCACGACCGGTGCTGAAGGCAGCGGTGCTGGACGGGGAGCTGAGGCTGGACGGGACACTGGACGAGGCGGCTTGGGCCGTGGCCGACTCCATCGCTGGCCTGACGGAGACGGAGCCCGACCAGGGAGGCACGCCGACCGGACGGACCGTTGTGAAGGCGCTCGTGAACGGTGCTGTGCTGGTAGTGGGCATTCGCGCGGACGATCCGGAGCCCGATCGCATCGTGAGCTATGCCAAGGCCCGTGACGCTGGGCTCCAGGGCGAGGACTACGTCAAGTTCGTGCTGGACACGTTCCAGGACGGCCGCTCCGGCTACATCTTCGCGATCAATCCGGGCGGAGCGCGCTTCGACGCGCTGGTCGCGAACCGTGGTGAAGGCGAGAACAGCGACTGGGACGCCGTCTGGGAGGCCGCGACGGCGCGCACGGCGGAGGGCTGGTCGGCGGAAGTCCGGATCCCCATCCGCAGCCTGATCTTCAAGGGAGGCCTCGACCGTTGGGGATTCAATATCGAGCGGCGCATCCAGCGGCTCCAGGAGACGAGCCGGTGGGCGAGCGCGACGCGGGACTACCGAGTCGGGCAGACGGCGCGCGCAGGGCTTCTTTCCGGCCTGCCCCAGTTCGGCCTTGGCCTCGGGCTGAGCGTGCGGCCCGCGCTCACGGGCGGTCTCGAGCGGCCGAACGCGGACAGTCGAACGGACGACACCGGCGACCTGAGCCTCGATCTCACGGAACGCCTGGGGAGCAACCTGCTCGGCTCACTCACGCTCAACACCGACTTCGCCGAGACCGAGGTCGACACGCGGCGAACCAACCTCACGCGCTTCCCACTCTTCTTCCCGGAGAAGCGCACGTTCTTCCTGGAAGGCGCGGAGGTCTTCGATTTCGGGCTCACGCTCGGCAACGATCTGTTGCCGTTCCACTCCCGCCGGGTAGGCCTGCTGCAAGGCCGTGAGGTGCCCATCGTGGCAGGCGCCAAGGTGAACGGCGTGATGGGGCGGACGAACGTCGGCGTGTTCACCGTGCGCGCGAACGATGTGGCCGATCTCGCGCCGGCGTCGACCATGGCCGCCGTGCGCTTGAAGCAGAACGTGCTCGCCGAATCGTCGCTTGGCATGATTGCGACGTTCGGAGATCCGGAGGGACGGGACGGAAGCTGGACCGCCGGCGCTGATTTCACGTACCAGACGTCGCGCTTCCGCGGCAACAAGAACTTCCTGGTAGGCGCTTGGGGACTGGTCGCGAATCGAGAGGGCCTTACAGGCGATCGGACTGCGGGCGGCTTCAAGATCGACTATCCCAACGACGACTGGGACATTGTCCTGACCTACAACCGGATCGGCGAGAGCTTCCAGCCGTCGCTCGGGTTCGTTCCGCGCCCGGGCGTGCAAACGCTCACGGGGGGTATGAATTTCCGGCATCGCTTCCAGAGCCGCGTCTTCCGTCTGATGTTCTACGAGCTACAACCGCGGGCGGTGTTCGATCTCGGTGGAACGTGGGAGAGCTACCGCATTTTCACGGCGCCGATCAACTGGCGCTTCGAGAGCGGAGACCGATTCGAGTTCAACTGGGTGCCCGAGGGTGAGCGCCTGATCGAGCCGTTCGAGGTGGCGGAGGGCGTCACGATCCAGCCGGGCGCGTACCACTATGCGCGCTGGCGCCTCGAGGCTCAGTTCGCCTCGCAGCGCAAGCTCGCCGGCATGATCACCTGGTGGTTCGGCGGCTTCTACGATGGCTCGCTCCACCAGATCATACTGCGCAGCGCCTGGAATCCGTCACCCCTCGTGACCATCGAAGTCAACGCGGAACGTAACATCGGCGACCTGCCCGCCGGTGAGTTCACGGCGGACCTCATCGGTACACGCCTGCGCTTGAACCTCTCTCCCGATCTCCAGCTCGCGAGCTTCGTGCAGTACGACACCGACAGCGAGTCGATCGGATCGAACACGCGCCTCCGCTGGACTTTCCATCCGCTGGGCGATCTCTTCGTTGTGTACAACCACAACCTGCGCGACCGGCTCGACCGCTGGTCGTTCGACTCGAACCAGCTCCTGCTGAAGCTGCAGTACACGTTGCGCTACTGAGCAGAATCCGCCGAACGTAGTGAAATGACTCCGGAGCGTTTCGCGCGGCTGCGCTCGATCCTGGTGCGCCGGCAGCCAGACCTCACGGTGCTCATGGACCGTGTGCACAAGGCGCACAACCTCTCGGCCGTCATCCGAGTGTGCGATGCCGTGGGCGTGCTGGAAGCCCATGCGGTGGTCCCGGAGACGGGGCTGGAGCTTCCTCGCCACGTGTCGGCCGGTACCTGGCGATGGGTGCGCGTGCACACCCACGACTCGGCGGTAGCGGCGATCGAGCAGCTGCGCCGCCGCGGCTTCCAACTCCTGGTGGCCGACCCGCGTCCGGAGGCGCGCGACTTTCGCGAGGTCGATTATACGCGCGCCACAGCCGTCATCCTGGGCACCGAGCTTTACGGCGTCAGCCCGGAG
Organism: Gemmatimonadota bacterium; assembly: GCA_016209995.1. Classification (GTDB taxonomy): domain Bacteria; phylum Gemmatimonadota; class Gemmatimonadetes; order Longimicrobiales; family Gaopeijiaceae; genus JACQVC01. The sequence goes on along the minus strand of JACQVC010000511.1, from coordinate 8,881 downwards.
GCGCTGGAAGCGGCCGACGCGCAGGTGCGAATTCCGATGCAGGGGATGGTGACGTCCCTGAACGTATCGGTGGCCGCCGCGATCATTCTGTTCGAGGCGCAGCGGCAGCGCACCGCTGCGGGGCTCTACGACACTCCGCGACTGGATGCGGAGACGCTGGAGCGGACGCTGTTCGAGTGGGCGTACCCGCGCCTGGCTCGCCACTGCCGCAAGCGCGGCGCGCCGTACCCTCCCCTCAGCTCGGAAGGCGAGATCCTCGGGTCCCTCCCGCGGTGAGAGCCCGCAGCGTGCCGAACGGCCGCTCGGCAGATGTCCGGTCCCGCGGTCGTTTACCCCGTCCGGGCCACGAGCATCGTGTCTGCCCTCCCGCAGCTTCACGCCCGAGCGACCGTCCGCAAAGCGCGCCGCGCGATGCGGGCCACGAGAATCGTGACCGCGATCGTGGCCACGAGGCCCAGGGCCGGAAGTATGTAGGTCGCGGGACCGCGGGGCACCGCTCCGTCCGCCTCAAAGACCAGCTCCCCCGCCAGGTAACCGGCGTAGACATAGAGGAATACCCCGGGGGTCATTCCGACAGCGCTCGCGATGACATAATCGCGGAAAGGCACGCGCGTCAGCCCGAGCGCGTAGTTCAAGGCGCCGAATGGAATCGCGGGCGACAGGCGGAGCAGGAACACCACCTTGACACCCTCGCGGCCGAGCGCTTCGTCGAGCGCGCCGAGCTTCGGTTTCGAGCCGACCCAGCGCTCCACCGCGCCGCGCGCCACGTAGCGAGCGATCAAGAACGCCAACGCCGCGCCGAGCGTGGCACCGCCGAGCGTGTACAGGCTGCCTGAGAGGAGACCGAAGAGCGCACCTGCGGCGATGGCGAGAACCGAGTCAGGCACCCACGTCACCGTCGCGACCACCAACACGGCCACGTAGGCGACCGCCGCCCATGCTCCCAACCCGCGCACACCCTCGATCACTTGAGGGACGACGCTCGCACCTCGCCGAGCCATGAGGGCCATGACGGCGAGGATGACCAGCACCGCAAGAATCGTCCGGAGTCGGCTGCCGCGGGCGGGCATGACGTTCGGGCTCTAGAGACGTGAACGCGTCAGCGCCGCAATGCTGTGACTTCCAGCACCCAGAGCCCGTTCAGCATGTCGCTCGCGTAGACGCGGTTGCCAACCTGCTGGACGCCCCACATGAACACGGGCATTGCGGCCTGAGGGCCGTTGGCCAGCTCGCGGCCCATGAGCCCGAGATCGCAGCGCCCATCCGCGGCGCGTGCCGCCTGAACACAATTGCTCAGGTCCCCCCGAACATCGAGCGCGATCACGCCGGCATTGTAGTACGCCGCGTAAAGCACGCCGCTCGGCTCATCGACCCAGAAGTTGTGTGTACCGGCGCCTGCGCGGTGGAAGAACGCCACCTCTCTTGGCGCCCTGAGGTCGTTGACATCCACGACGTGGATGTCGCCGGACGCGCTGTTGCCGAGCGCGGCCGGCCCCTCCTCGCCCACGAACGCGTAACGACGCGAGCCGGTCCTCGGGTCGTGGAACCACCACACGTTGTGCGCGAGGCTGCGTCCGGGCGCAGCCGACCCAGTGGTGCGCACGTTGCCGAGCGCCACCGGATTCGTGATCGAGCCGCCCGCAGCGCCGCCGCCGATATCCCAGAGCGTGAGGCCGTCATCCCAAAGCGCGGTCAGGAGGATACCGTCGCGCACGAACACGTCGTGGATGAAGGGTCTTCCCATCTCACGGGCGAGGACCTCGCGCGGATTACGAGGGTCGCCGAGGTCCACGATGACGAGACGAGGCGGCTGGGGATCGACGGAGAGGAAGGCGTATAGTCGTCCGTTCACGCGCGCGACCTCCGCGGTGTGGACGCCGGGGCCGGTATGGGCTGACGAGAAGCGCGATAGAAGCTGAGGATGCGCGGGGTCAGCCAGGTCGAACACGGCGATCGAGCCCGGGCTAAACTCCGTGGCGACGACCAACAGGCCGCCGTCGTCGGAAACCTGGACATCGCCGAGCGTGGTGGCGTCGGGCAGGCTGAGCGAATCGACCAATAGCGGCGTGGCGCCGCGCACGTCCCAGATCTTGACCGCGTTCCCGGGGTTGCCGCCCCTGCGGCCCCAGGTGGTCGTGTAGGCGTGGTTGCCGCGAGCGCTGACTTCGGCGGTGTATCGTTCGGCGACGGCTCCCTGGCCCGTCACGGGTAACTGCCCGGGCCGGAGTGGCTCCGGCTCCTGCGGTTCCGACGCTTGCTCGCTGCAGCAGGCCAGCAGAATCACGCCGATGACCAGGGCGACAGAGTGTGGGTGCCGTCGCAGCGACCCGGCGCCCGCGAAACTCATCTGCCGTACGTGATCGAGGTGGCTCACGGTGTAACGCTCGGGGGAACTGGGTGGCCTGTGGAGTTCACTGGGTGCTGCGAGCGCTCGCCCGGGAGCGCTGTGCCGTAGCGGCCCACGCGGCCGTGGGCTGGGCCGACTCCCAGGCGAGCGCCGACCGACAAGCCCCAAAGGCTCTCCGAACCGTAGAACTCGGTGGGCACGAAGACCGACGGGCTCAGGAGTTGAACGGGGCGTGAGTAGGACAGCTCCAAGAAGGGTCGCAGATCGAAGGGTGCGTCAGGCGCGGGAAGCCAATCCACGCGCGCGCTCACGATCTGCCAGCGCGTCTTCCCGATGATGTGGAGATCGGGCTGCGGACGCGGCGTGCGGAACGGATCGAGAAGCCGCTCCTCCTCCGGCCGCACGGTACGCTCGTAACGGGCGCCGACTTCGTACACGCCTCGCCCGAACGTCGCCTCGGCGAGTATGCTTCCGTAGTCTACGAAGTTGCGTCCGCCCAGCCGGTCGTCCGTCCGGGCCCACTCCACCAGCCCATAGCGAAGTATGCCCGTGCCCGTCTCCGGTTGGTACCTCGCCGCGGCGCTCCATTTGCGCTGATCGAAGCCCCGCCCGCCGGGATCCTGCGGGGAAGCGACATGCGCGTGACTCAGCTGGACCTCGACTCCTGGCGTGGGGAACAGCGTGGCTCGTGCGGCCCACGAGTCACCGAATCGCCCCCAGTCGGGCCAGTCCCCGGAGCCCTGCGGTTCCTCGCCGTTGAAGACTCCGATCTCCGCCAGCGCAGGGCCGTAACGCAGCCCTCCGATCACGAGCGCACGCTCGAGGATCTGCGCGAGGTGGTGGTTGGCGGGGTATTTCACGAAGGGTCGGCTCATCGGGTCATCGGTGCCGAACGGCACAAAGCCTTTTCCGAGAGAGAATGAGAGAACGGCGCCGCCGGCCGTCGCGTTGACGGTGGCGACCAGCTCGTGTACGTACGTATGCGGGTGGCGCCGATCGACATAGCCCTCGCCCCAGATCCCGGCGTTCAGCTCACCCCGGCTAAGCGTCAGGCCCTCCAGGGTGAGTATCGTGGTGATCGCGGTCCGGCCACCGGCGAGTGAGCCGTGAGCGGCGAGGTGCGGCTGCGTCAGGTACCCTTCGGTCCGGCTCTTGTCCGCCAGCGCCGGCGCCGCGTGCGTGACCAGGCCGATCGCTTGACCGCGGAACTGCCATGTTGGCGTATGTGCGGACGGCTCCGGTGCTTCCTGGCCGTGCAGCTCGGTCCCCAGGGCCAGGGCGAGCCACACCCCGATCATCGACGAGCTGACACGCCCCTTCCGGTTCCCCACTCCTCGTCCTTCGCGAAGCTTTGCAATTGTTCGTTTAGCTACACGGAAGGATGGACGCATGATCCTGGGCGGACAATCCACCGCCTGATCATCGCGGCCTGCCGCAGGGCACGGTTCGTTGCCACTGGTGGCCCGGGGCGTGGGGCTCGCTACCGCCAGGCCCGCCAGCCTCGCCACCGCCAGACTTGCATCTGCGGGCAGCCGCTGGCATGTTTTAGTATAGGCGAAGCGGGACCGTCAGCCGTGGTTCGCTGCGGTCCCTTTCTTTTTTCCCCGACTCGCGAGTCCAATACATGCCCGGTTACGGCGCCCTTGCCCACCCCTGGTGGGTCCCCGTCCTCTACCTGCTCGTCCTTGGCCATCTCACCAACATCTGCGTGACGCTGTACTTGCACCGCTCGGCCACGCACGGCGGCGTCAAGTTCCGCCCGCTGGTCGAGCACGTCATGCGCTTCTGGCTCTGGCTGACCACGGGTATGGTGACCCGCGAATGGGTGGCCGTGCACCGCAAGCATCACGCCTTCTCGGACCGAGAGGGCGATCCTCATTCGCCGCTGGTCGAGGGCTTCTGGTGGATCGTGCTGGGCGGGGTGTTCTTCTACCGTCGCGCCACGCGGGATGCCGAGCTGCTCGACAAGTACGGGAAGGGTTGCCCGGATGACTGGGTCGAGCGCAACGTCTATACGCGTCTGACGTTCTTCGGCGTCGTCGGGATGGCGCTCCTCGACATGTACCTGTTCGGCGTGGTTCTGGGCCTGCTGGTGTGGACCGGCATGATCATCTGGATGCCCATGCTCGGCAATGTGATCAACGGCATCGGCCACGCGCTCGGCTACCGCAACTTCGATACGAAGGACGAGAGCCGGAACATCTACCCGTTCGGATTCTGGGTGGTCGGAGAGGAGCTGCACAACAACCATCACGCGGATCCGCGCTCCGCGAACTTCCGCGCGCGTGTGTGGGAGTTCGATATCGGATGGGTGTATATCAAGCTGCTCTCGCTGTTCAAGCTGGCCGATGTCATCTACGCCCGTACCATCGGCGCCCAGGAATTCGCGGCGAAGTACTATCGGGATATCGTCGTCGATTCCGTGTCCGGGAGCCTGGATCGCGCGAGTGCCGAGCTGCAGCGGCGCAAGGTGGTCGCCGCAGCGACCTTCGAGCGAGTCTGGCGGGACGCGCGCAACGAGCTCGACCACGTGAGAGGACGCCTCGAGCGCGCCAGAGCCGATGTCCACGAGGAGTTGGAGCAAGCCCGTATGCGGCTCGACGCCGCGCGTGACCAGGCGCGAGCCGTTCTGGAGCGCGCGCGAGCGGACGCCTACGACGAGTTCGAGCAGGCCTGGGCATTACTCGAGCATGCCCGCGATCAGGCCCGGGCGGCGATCGAGCGGGCGAAGGATAAGGTCGGGGAGACCGTGGGTGAAGCCGCGGCCCGGATCCAACCCGCGAAAAGCGCCGGCGCGGGCGCGTGAGCTGAGGTGGCGGTTGCCCTAGCGGCGGCCGCTCAGGTTGCAGTCACGGCTTGACGGGTCCGATCTCGCCGCGGTCCACGACGGCGCTGCGGCCGCACGCGGCACAGGTGATCCAGATTCGCTCGCGCACGTAAGCCAGATCGGGTTGGGGCGGCACGGGCGCCTGTGAGAGCGGCCCCCCACAAGCAGGACAGTCGGCGTGCGACCGCTCCCGCAGATCGCGAATCAGCGCGCGCCGTTCCTCCGCCGTAAAGCCCTGGGCCATCGGACTACTCCGTTTCGCCGCCCCGCTCGTGTCGCGTGCGACGGCGTGCGGCCAATTCCTTTCTGCAGCGGATATTCCTACTACGCTACGTCATCGGCCAGAGCCGGCCAAGACACGGCGCTGTTTTTTTGGTTGCTCCCGCGCAGCGGGCCTAGTATGGTAAGTCGCTGACGGATTCAACGCTTGGAGAGCGAACCAGCGACGGTGGCGAAGCAAGCAATCGAGATCGAGGGCACCGTAACTGAAGTCCTCCCGAACGCGACGTTCCGGGTTGAGCTCGAGAACGGTCACGAAGTGCTGGCCTACCTTTCCGGCAAGATGCGCCAGCACTATATCCGCGTCCTCGCCGGCGATCGCGTGAAAGTCGAGCTGTCGCCGTACGATCTCAGCCGCGGCCGCGTTACGTACCGTTACAAGTAGACTCTCGCGCACACCTGAGCGCTCCCACTCCCCGATGCGGACGACGCTGAACGGCGTGCTCACCGTCCGCGTGGGTTCTTCCCTGTCCCCTGGCGTATCCCGGGCGCCCGCGTGCGCGCCCCCGCGAGCAGCCGAGGCGCCGCGGCGATGAACGTCTACCTGCTCACGATCCTTGTCTACCTGCTCAGTCTGGTGGGAGTGGGCGCGTGGCTCGCTCGCCGGGTGCGCACGGGCGAGGACTTCATGGTGGCCGGGCGTTCGCTGGGCGTCACCGTGCTCGTGGGTACGCTCCTGGCCACCTGGATCGGCTCGGGCTCGATCATCGGCTCTGCCGGTCTGTCCTGGCGCGTCGGTTTCGCGGCGCTGTGGGGGCCGTCGGGCGCGTGGCTGGGAATTCTGATCGTTTCACTCATCGCCGCGCGGGCGAGGCGGCTGGGCGCTGTGACGGTCCCCGACATCCTCGAGACGCGATACAACGCGGCCGCTCGCATTCTCGGGACGATCGTGACGGTCATCGCCTACACGGTGATCACGAGCTACCAGTTTCGCGCGGGCGGCATGGTGCTGCAGCTGGTCGCGGGCGTCGACGTCGAGGTAGGGATCGCCATCACCGCGCTGTTCGTCATCGCCTACACGGCGCTGGCGGGAATGTTGTCGGTGGCCTACACGGACCTGGTGAACGGCGTGATCCTGACCGTGGGGCTTCTGGTCACCGCCGTGGTCGTGGTCGGCGACGCGGGCGGTTTCAGCGGTATCGCGACGCGGGTGGGACCGGACCATTTCCGGCCGTTCAACGGCGAAGCGTCGGGAGTGGGCGTCCCGAATCTGTTCCTGCCGACGCTCTTCCTGTTGCTGGGCGAGTCGAACATGTACGGCCGCTTCTTCAGCGCCCGCAGCGCGGGCGTAGCGGCGCGCGCCATGGTCGGCTGGATCATCGGAGTCGTCGTCATCGAGACAGCCATCGTAATCATTGGCGTCACGGGTCGGGCGCTGTACCCGAACCTCGCCGAACTGTACCCCCAGATCGAAGCGACCGGCAGCGCCAGCGAGGTAGTCATCCCGCACATGATCGTCAGCACGCTCCATCCGTGGATAGGCGCTCTCCTCCTGGCGGCGGTGGCTGCGATCATCGTCTCCACGGCGGATTCGTTCCTGCTCACGCCTGCGACGAACCTGGTTCACGACGTTTGGATCCGTTTCGTGCGCCCGGAGCGCTCGCCTCGGCACACGCTTTGGATGTTACGGGCCGTGGTGGTCGGCCTGGGGATCTGGGCGTACGCGCAGGTCACCTGGTTCCCCAACGTCCTGCAGGCCGCGCTCTACGCGTACACGATGTACGGGGCTGGGATCACCCCGGCCGTGCTCGCCGCGTTCTTCTGGAAGCGCGCCACGCCGGCGGGTGGCGCGGCTTCGGTTGCGGCCGGGATGGCGGTCACCCTGGGGTGGGAGTTCGCCGTTCAGCCGCGGCTGGATCCGGCGGGGCTCGGCGCCGTCGATCCGGTGATCCCGGCGCTGCTCGCCAGCGTCTTCACGCTGGTCGTAGTGAGCCTGTTGACCACGGCGCCCGCACGCGAAAAGTGGGCGCCGTTCTATCGCGTGGAGGGTGAAGCGTGAGCTAGTCGACGCCGTCCAGTCCTCGGTCCCCCCACACTTCAGTGCCCGAGCCCACCCCATCCCCCAACGCGGCCCGAACGCTCATGGTAACGCCCGGCTCGCGGTCCAACCATCGGCATACAGTGTGGGAGTCAACGCGTTTCGAGCACGGGTGAGGCCGACGCCGAGCCCGCTGCCAATGTCGCTCACATGGTCCACGACCGACAAGGCCAAAACGTACTGCTCTGCGGTACGGACCGTTTCCCGGAGCTGATCGGCCGGAGCCGTGCGATGGCCGCGGTCCGGCAGCTCGCCGCCCGGGCGGCCGAGGTCGATGCCCCCGTGCTGATCACCGGCGAGACCGGAACCGGCAAGGGATTGCTGGCCCGGGCGATCCATCGCGCGAGTCGCCGAGGCACGCGGCCGCTCGTGAGCGTGAATTGCGCGGGAGTGCCCGAGAGCCTGTTCGAGAGCGAGTTCTTCGGGCATCGCCGCGGTGCGTTCACCGGAGCCCTGGACACGCATCGCGGCCTGTTCGAGCAGGCGCACACCGGCGGGCTGTTTCTGGACGAGCTGGGTGAGTTGGCGCTACCGCTGCAGGCCAAACTGCTCGTGGTGCTGGAGGACCGGGAAGTTCGCCGGGTGGGTGACGAGCGCGTTCACCGCGTGGACGTGCGCATCATCGCGGCCACGGGACGGGATCTCGAGCTGGCGACCAGCGAGCGCAGCTTCCGCCGCGACCTCTACCATCGGATCGCGGTGCTGCGTTGCACGCTCCCCCCGCTGCGCGAAAGGACGGAGGATATCCCGCTTCTCATCGACCATTTCCTCTGCCAGCTCGAGGGCACGCGCGGCGTCGTGGCGCCGAAGTTGACCGCTGCGGCCCGTGAACTGCTCCGCGAATACCACTGGCCGGGCAACGTGCGCGAGCTGGCGCATGCGCTCGAGTCCGCCAGTCTGCTGGCCGACGAACGAGTCATCGACAGGGAGTACCTGGAAGCCGTCCTCACGAGCCGGCGCCTGGCGGCCACCTCGCCGGAGCGTCCCCGCTACTCGTTTTTCGGGAGCCGGGCGGAGGAGCGATCCCGCATCCTGAGCACCCTGGAGCGCTGGCGAGGAAACAAGAGCCGGGCGGCCGCAGAGCTGGGGATGGCCAGGAATACGCTGCGCGCCAAGATCGCGGAGTACGGTCTCGACGCGAAACGGCACCCCGTCGAGTAGGAGGCAGATGATCGATAGAGGACGTTAGTTGTCATTGGTCATGGACGTGACGAGCAAACTACGTCTCACGCGGACCGGGGTCCCCACGCAACCGTAGCGAAGCGAAGGTCAGCGAAGGGGAGGGGATGAGGGGTGGAAAGGGGGGAGGACGGAGGTGGTGTGGGAGCTAACGAAACGTTGCGTGGGGTAGGGAGACGCGGAGAAACACGGAGGATTAGTATTTCAAAGT
>JACQVC010000499.1 GCA_016209995.1 Gemmatimonadota bacterium | reverse complement strand
TCGCGGAACACGTCGAGGTTGCGCGAGAGGCTCCTTTCGGAGAGCGACGGCGCGCGCGAGACGCCGACGCCAATGCCGAAGACCTGGCCGAGCGAGGCGGCGAGGTCGTCGGCGTTGGCGTACTTGAGCTCGACCACATAGGTGCTCAGCCCGGCCTCGCCCTGCGGCCGTTCGTCCAGCCGGCGCAGCAGCTCGAGGTAGCGGGCGACGTTCGAGCCGAGGTCGGTGATCAGCAGTGAGTTCGAGCGGGCCACCGGCTCGATGCGCGTCCTCGGGCCGGCAACCTGCCGCAAAGCAGTTGCGGCTTCATCGGCTCGGATCGATTGGAGCGGCACGAGCTGTGTCACGAGTCCGAGTGGCGGCGGATCGCCCGCCTCAAAGCCGAAGCGGATGAGGCCCGTGGGCGGTGCGCTGTCGACCGGTAGCACCTGCGCGACGGGTCCCCTCTGCACGAGCACGAGACCGTTCGCCTCGAGAATCGACTCCAGCACGCCGCCCAGATCTTGGGGAGACACCGGCACGGTGGTCGTGAGAGTGATGCGCCGGTCGGGAACGTCCGTGAGTACGACGTTGACGCCCAGGGCCGCGGCCAGCGAGCGAATGACGTCGGCGAGCCGGGTACTGACGAAGTTGAGCGAGGTCGCCTGCTCCTGGGCGTGCAGCTCGAGCGAGAATCCGCCGAGTCCGCCGAGCGAGACCAGGACGGCGAAGCCGAGAGCGACGGGCCTTCTCTGGTCGATTCGTTTCACGGAGTTGGCCCTCCGGGGGGAATGAGGCTCAGCACGATGCGTCCCCCAGGACCGCTGAGGATGACCGACTGCTCGTTGATCCTCACCACACGATATATACCCCCACGATCTCCTTCGCGATAGATCTGCGCGCCCGGGATCGCCGGATCGAGACGCATCAACGCAGTCGCGCCGCGGGGACCGATCACAGTGCCGTAGAGGTGCGGCACGGCCTCGTCGTCCGTGCCCCCCGTCGTCTCCGTCAGCGCGGGATCGGGCATCATCGCCGCGCCCGTTCCCGGGTCGGGCTCCAGCGGACTGTAGCGCACCGCCGGGGCTGCGCGGGACGACGAGAAGATGTTGGCGTCCACGATCGCCTGGACAGCCGCCGCATCCATGACCACGCGCGGCGCTCCCGGAGCCGGAGGAGTGTCGAGCCCCGCAGGCGGAATCTCGACGCGCGGAATCGCCGGCCGCCAGAAGAGCGTCCCGGCGGTCGCCACCGCGAAGATGATCGTGACGGCCCACAGGGCCAGCTCGATTCGGCGTACCTTGATCATATCGCCTTGGTACCCGTGAGGTACTCACCCACCGACGTAGGCCGCGCGAACGGTCAGCGTCAACTGCAGCAGCTCACCTCGCAGCGCGGGGTTCGGCCGCAGGCTCAATCCCGTGATCTCGAGCAGCAGCGAGCCTTGCTCGATCAGGGCGATCAGGTCCGTGATTCCATAGATGTCTCCGACGGCAGATACCGTAGCGGGAATCATCGGAAGCGCTCCCGCGTCCGTGTCCGGTGCACCGGCCACATCGAGCCGCGACACGGTCACCTGACTCTGGTCGGCGAAGTCTCGCAGAAGTGATTGCAGGGTCGAGGCCGCGAGCGCGGGGGTGCGCCCCGACAGCAGCCGCTGCGGTCCCGCCTCGAGCCCCGCGGTGCGCGCGGCCACTACATCGCGCAGCCGCGCCTCGTTGGCCACGAGTCCGCGCAGTCGCGCCAGCCGCTCCATCTCGGACGCGATCATCTCCTCGCGCGCGCGCCAGTGCCGGGCGAACGGGAGCACGCCGTAGGTGATCCCCAGCGCGAACAGGCTCACTGCCAGTCCGAGCGCGATCGTGCGGCGCTCGCGAGCGCTAATCCCCGGGACCGACATGGAAGGCGATGGAAAAGGTCTCGTAGGTTTCGTTGCCATCACGGAATCGCGAGCTTGCGGATAAGAAGCGTACGTCCTCGAAGCGATCGTCTCCATCCAGCAGCGGAACGATCGCGGCGGCATCCCGCGCCCTGCCCTCGATCTGCCAATCGTAGCCGTTCGCCTGGACGCTGAGCACCGTGGCTCCGGCGGGAAGCCGCTCACTCAGCGCGGCGAGCACGGCGAGCGGGTTGGGTCGCTGTTGAGCCAGCTCGCCGATCGCGGTCGCCTCATGATCGATGGCCGTAAGACGGGCCCGCAGCTCCACAGCCTGCTGTGCCTGCGGCGCCACCGCCGCTAGCTCTTCACGGATCTGCCCGAGCGCGCGCTCGCGTGCCTGGTCCACCGCCCAGAACCCGAGAGCGAGCGCGACCGCACACATGGCCGCAGCAAAGATTACCCGTCGCGCTCGCCGCCGCTGCATGCGCACGGCAAACGCGCCCGGTACGAGCATTGCGCCCACCGCGTCATCCGCGCCCCTCGCCGCGCCGAGCGCGCAAAGAAACGGTCCGGCCGCGCCGTCCCGTGTGGGAGGCGGCTGGGCCTGCGGCGCGGCCTCGACGGCCGGGATGCGCCGCGCGGAGCGCAGGCGACCAGCGTGCATCTCGACGAGGCCCTGCTCATCGGGACCCGCCGCCACGGCGAAGCTGCCCTCGACGCCCTTGCCCAGCACGCGCGCCAGCGAAAGCGGCGAGGCCTCCACGTTTTCCACAGGCGCCCACTCCTCGAACGCAGCCAGCCAATGCTCGAGCAGCTCGGCGTCGATGGCGAAGGCGAAGTTGTCCTCGTTGGCCAGCGAGACGACCAACGGCTCGCCCTGCACCGGGAAGAAGCGGTCGGGCTCGAGCGCGAGCATGCGCCGGCGCTCGGCCGCCGGCGCAGCCGGCAGTTTCACGTGCTTCACGTGCAGGAAACCAAGACCCACGCTCAGCGCGACGCAGCGCGCCGGTCCGAGCTGCTCTCGCAGGCGCGCTACCAGCTCGGCCGGGCGAGACGGGTCCCAGGCGGTCTCGAACGTTTT
>JACQVC010000513.1 GCA_016209995.1 Gemmatimonadota bacterium | reverse complement strand
GAACGAAGTGGAGCACCCCGGAGGCGCAGCCGGAGGGGTTGACGGGCGCGGAAGGGGCGGTAGGCTCGGAATGCTGCGGACGGGCGAACGATTGACTGGACGCGGGCTCGCTGGCCCGTCGGCTCGCGGGGCTGGTGCCGGCGGCCCGTGGCCGCCACGCCCGAGATCGCGGCGGACCCGGCGGCGCCGCGCAGGGGGTGTCGCGAGCGCGCGTGGGAGCAGCCCCGCGGGGGATCGCGGCCGAGCCATGCGGCCTTTTGCATGGCGACGGCCGCGGCGCCCACGTGGGGATCGCAGCCCGCGCGATGAGGCAGCTGGCGCGCTCCCGCGGCCCGGGCGTGCCGCGCAGCGTGCACGCCGACGGGCGCGGCGCCGAGTGTTGAGTCACCGCCCGCGCGTCGATCAGGCGCGTGCGTTCACGGGGACGAGCCGTGCGGCCTCATGCACGGCGAAGGCTGCGGTGCCTACCGTTGAGTCACCGCCCGCGCGTTGCGTCGGCTCCCGCGTTTCCGCGGCCACGGCGTGCGGCGAAGCATGCACACCGCTGGCCGCGCCGCCGACCGTTAAGCCCGCGAGTCTGCGGCGCGTTGATCCGCCGCGCACGTTCACGCCCACGAGCCGCGTGCCAGAGGCGAGCCGTTCGCCCGACCCGAGGCCAGTGCCGCGTGCTTACGCCGGCACGACCTCATGATCCTTGATCGCCAGACCCCGTTGGGCCAGCAGCGCTTCCCACTCAAGACGGCGGCCGATGTCCGGTGCGCCGAGGAGACCGAGGGCCTCCTCCTGGGCCGTGAGCTGTCGGAAGAGGTGTGATCGAGGGTAATCGGGCAGGACCAGGGCGTCTTTCCGGTGAAGGATCGGAGGATTACGGCCCGGATCGTACTCTCGCACCAAGTAGGTCGCCCGCGGGAGATAGACGCGGACGCTCCGAAGAAGCGGAGGATGCGCCTCATCGTCGAAGGTCGGGTACCCGAGGAACGACACAGATCGTCCGTGGAGCGAGATCTTCACCACCTCGTATGACACGTCGCCCACAATTCGGGTCGCCGCGAAGACGATCAGCCTCAGGAGCGGCGGGAGCTCGTCGGCGGCTGAGCGGTGAACGTAGAGGTCGTCCGGCAGGAGCTTGCCGACGCGAGCTTCAGCAGCCGCGGCCAGCACTGCCGTCGGATTGCCGATGCTGAAGAGGAGCCGCTCCGCCTCTACCGCAGCGGCCCCGTAACTCCGCCAGAGCGCCCGCGCGTCGGCCTGGATACCGGCCGGAAGTGCCTGGAAGGGCGGCGGGCGAAGGCCCTCGAGTCGAAGCATCGCGAGGTAGGTGAGAATGTCAGTCCGCCGCTCTGCTCGCGATCCCTCGTACGCCGTCCGGTCGATGGCGCGGAGAACGAGGCGTTCGAGGCGCCGCGGAGGACCGAACCGCTCAAGGAGACGCGAGTATGTCTTGAACTCCTCGGGGAGAGGAAGCCGTCCAAGCCGGACCGCTAGGGCCACGTACCGGCGCGCGAGGCGGTCCCCAGCGAATGCCTCGAGGAGGTCGATCCTGTACTCCAGCCGACGGGTGAAGGCGCGACTCAGTGAACGCAACGAGTGGCGATTTACCGGCAAATTATCTTAGCGGCGATGCCCCTAAAACCAGGTATGGGCGCGAAGCTTGCGCGCACTGACGTCAGGAGTCAGGCCTGTCAGGAGTCAGGCCTTGACGACGTTGCCACAACTGCGCTATATAGGTGACCCCCATTTACAGAACCGCGCGGGAGGCTGCTATGAGCAATGTTCCTGCCGTAGGTGCATTCGCTCTCGGGATCGTCATTGGCTGGCTCGTCCGGTACTTCGTGAGGCGCTTCAGCACCTTCACTCCTCAGGTTCTGGGGACGGTCGTCTCGATCATGCTCGGCGGGGCCGTGGTCAAATTCCTCGAAGCCGACAAGGTGGTCTGGTGGTTTTACCCGATCGGATTGCTCGCGGGTTTCATCATCTACACCGCGCTGGCGATATGGCTCTTGACGCGAGACCGGAGCCGTCGCAACGGAGCGCGGCTCGAGGATGCCTTGTTCGGTCCGGGGCGCAAGCCTTGAGTGGGCGCGCGCGGGTGAATCGCGCGAGCTAGGCGAGCGATGCCGTTCCGCCAGCGCCTTTCGTCCACGCTCGGACGCGTCATCGCGCGTCTGCAGGGAGAGCCAAGCGTCCACCCGCGCGGCACGGCGCCGTCCTTCCTGGCCGCGGCATTCCGTGATCTCAGCGTTCGTCGTGATCTGGACCATTTCATCGCCGCGTTCGATCCCTCCAACCTGCGGCTGTACATCGACGGCTCGTCCGAGTTCATCGATGAGCGGCGTCTAATCCGGCGAGGAGAGCTCGATGAGGCGAAGCGCTTGATACAGGCCCGCCTCCCGACGATGGACGCCGAGACGCAGGTGGAGTACGCCTTCGTCGTCACGAACGAGATTCACGAGCTACGGCACGTCCACGACTACTTCGGTACCGCCGCGGGCTTCGATCGTTTCGTGCAGACCCTGAAGGATGGAGTCGCATTCTACCAGCTTTGGGAGCGCCTCGTCGAGCGGCGCGCCATGAAGCTGCCACTCACGGAATGGGCGAAGGACGCCGCCGCTCCGCAGGAACTCAGGGACTACATGGCCGGACGCGAAAGATACATCGCCTCGCTGCGGACGCTCCAGGCTCCGATCGCGCCGTTCGGCGGCGGCGGCGCCAGCAACAGCGATTTCATTCTCCTGTATCACGGCGGCGGATTTCAGGCGATCGTTCCGACCGTCACGATCAATCTTGCTTCGGTGAAGTCCGGGAAGCCCTTGCACAAGGTGGTGCCGCTCGGACTTCATGCTGTGATGGAGGGGACGGCATCATTCATCCAGCGCCAGGCCGTCAAGAGGCTCTTCGGTGACGAGCACGTCACGAGGGCGACCCGAGTCTTGAGCGGCGGGCCGTCGGGCGACGACCAATGGCTCTACTATTTGGTGATCGATCACTGTTTCATGGAGGCGTTCAAGGTCTTCTTCATTCCCTTCGCCCTTGCGCTGTGCGATCTCGCGATGATGCCGGGACGAGGAGAGAGCGGCGGTGCCGACAGCCATCCCGGTGTGCGACTGCGCAAGGCGATCGGCGCGGCCCAACGCGTCGGCGCGATCGGCCCCGACTCGGAAACCCGCTTGAGCGACTACATGGAGCAGATCACGCAAGCATGCGGCTGGGACAGCCCTCAGGAAGTCATTCGCCAACGTCTGGAGAGAATGGAGCGGTTACTGAGCGGCGACCGCGATCCCTCGGTCTGGGGCCGCCTTCTCAACGATCTCGCCAACTCGCATCGACGATGTCTGGAAATCCGGAAGGAATTTCCGGATGTCTTCGCGGAGCCGGAGTTCTATTTTACGGCGTTAAGCAGGCTGCCTGAATCGCCGGTTTTCATCGAGGGGCATCACATCGAGTTCCGCGGGCGGGATGTCGATGACGCCGCCTCGTTTCGCTGGTGGTTCATGTTCGAGCATTTCCAGCGACAGCTGCTCTTCGATAGGACGCTGCCGTGTCCGCTGGCGGCCATGTCGCACCCGTGTCCGCCCGATCATCTGGCGAGCGACGGGCAAGCCTCGAGCGCGTGCGACTTCGCTCAGTTCCTGTCAGGCATCGACCTGCACCGCATCGCCGTCGAGACGCTCTGAGCTCGCCCCTTGACGCCACCGCCCGCCCGCGGGATCGGCGTTACGAGACGACGTTAGCCTCTCTTCATCCAGGACGATGAAGCTGAAGGGCCGCGCCTCGCGTCTCGCGTGCACCTCACCGTAGACCTTCAGTGCCTAGGTTGAAGCGCTCTCGTCATTCGGGATCAGGTACCGGTGTGCTTGGTGTCAGGGGTGATCGGGAGCGCGTCTGGCGTCCTCTGCGTGATCGTCTTGCCGCCGCTCGGAGCGCTTTTTGTTCGCCACGGCTGTCGACCTGGTGCGGCTCGTCGGCGGAGCGATTCGCGTCCGCCCTCATGGCACCCGGCCCGGGGGGTGGCTTGGCCGCCAGGTAAACGACCTTCTCGATCGCATCGGCTGGTGACGACCGTTTCATGCGCGGCCGGTCCTGCGGCCCGGCCGCGCATGCCGAAGTCCTGAGACTCCGGCGCTCCGCGGCAGCGCGGAAAAAGCGTCGGCCCGATGACCGGCGCGCTGGGGTATTGTGCTCCGGAGGCGATCGAGCCTGACCGCTCAGGAGGCGACGCGATAGGCGCCGCGACGATCACCGCGACCTACGTCCGGCACGGGAAGAAGTGGCGGGTGCTGATCCGCCCCGTGAACGCGCCCCGGATCACCCGCGTGGTGCGGACCGAGCAGGACGCGAAGGATCTGGTCCGGCACTTCAACCGCCTCGGCATGGCCGGCGTCGATCTGGGGCAAGCGCTCGCCGAGGCCAAGGCGCAAACCCATCGGGTCTATCCCGCCTTGCGCGATGCGCTCCCCGCG
>JACQVC010000510.1 GCA_016209995.1 Gemmatimonadota bacterium | reverse complement strand
CCGCCTCCGCATCTTCGCCCTACACGAGACCCGCTATGAACTCGTCGGATAAGCTGCGGACGGAAACAAGTGAAGAGCCAGAATTCAGCGGTGGTGCGGTGGCTCAAAGGGGGCGCGAACGACCCGCGCGATGTTCGCTGAGCGCCGCGTCAGCAAGCTCGTCAAGCGCGCCCGATGCGGCATCGCGCTCGAACTGACGGTCCCACTCAGCCGCGTCGAATTCGGCGAACCACTCACGAAAAGCGGCGAGCTCCTCCGGCGTGAGTCCCGCGACTTCCTGCTCCAGTTTCTCAATCTTGGTCATCGTTCGGAATATAGCGAAGCTTGTTTCGCTCGGCTAACAAGAATTCCACAGGGCTTCGTGGGAACTAGCCGTTGCTTGCCGCGGGCTGCGTAGCGACCGGTACAGGCCCCTTGTCTATCAGACACAACCTACGTTCCTGGACGGAGTTTAGGCACGGTTTCTGATTGGAGGAGGTCGCGTTAGCCAGGGCAGCATAAACGGGCAGGTCACCCTTGCGGGTTGCGGGGAGAGGCCGGGTGCCTGCCAAAGCCGACCGGCGGGGATCCGGACGCCTCCCCAGCCGCGGTTCAGGACGTGCGTATCGACCAGGTAGTGCTGACGTCGCGCTGGCCCAGGAGTTCCTGGACCAACGTCCGCCCGCACCCCCCTCATATCATTTCGTGCAGTCCTGGACCCTCCGGGCGAAGCGCGACCTCGCGAAACGGCGCCTTCACTCCTGTGCGGCCAGATCCCTCACGACGGTCGCCAGCGTCCTCACCTTGGCCGTGTCACTCGCCCGCTGCGCGTCCCCGTTCAGCTGGGTGGCGAGTTGTGTGAGCGCGTCGCGACGACCCTGGCCCGATAGCCGCTCGACGCGGCCCAGCTCGGTGCGCACGGCCGCGATCCGGTCGGCCGCCAGCCCGTTCGAGCGCTGGAGCTGGTCCAGGTAGGCGCGCGCCAAGACGAAGCTCGCCGGCCAGACGATCCGCTGCTGCTCCTGCGTGTTGTAATAGGTGAAGCGCACGGTCTTCGCGGCGTCGATCTCGTTCTGCGAGATGAAGCCGCTGGGCTGCAGCTCGAGCACATCGAGCCCGCGCGCGATCTCGGAGCTGTAGATGTAGCCGTTGTACCAGTACGCGGACCACGACCCGGCGGTGCGGAGCGTGTCGACGATCAGTGGACCGCGGTCGAAGAAGGCGATCTCGACCGGGTTCCTCGGGTCGGTCCATTCGAATATGGAAATGCCGCCCTGATACCAGCCCTGCACCTTGATGTCGCGTCCGGGGATCGGGATCAACGAGCCGTTGTGCGCGACGCAGTTCTCGGTCTCCGTCTGCGCGGCGGGCATCTTATAGTAGCTCTGGAACTCCATCCGCTCGCTGACGATCCGGAAGATGGCGTTGCCACCCCAAATGGGGTTGTCACCCGCGCGGCAGCGCGGTGCGGACCCACCGCCCCACTCGTCAGTGAAGAGCACCTTCGTGCCATCGTTGTTGAACGTCACCGAGTGCCAGGCCGCGAAGTTGGAGTCGGACACGGCGTAGACTCGCCGCGGCTGGGCCGGATTGCGGATGTCCAGAAGAATGCCGTACCCCTGGCACGCGCCTCCGGCGAACCCCGCCCCCGGATACGTCGTGATGTCGTGGCACTGGTTGGGGCCCGAGCTCAGCCTGAGCGCGGCGTCACCGCCCCGAGCCAACGCACGCGCCACCTCTTCGGCTCGCCGGGGCGCGGCGCTCAGGCCGGAGAAGATCCTGGCCGAGCTCACGATGTGGGCCGTCTGCGGCGCGGCCAGCGGCACCCGGATGACCTCGATGCGGAAGAGCGACGAATTGGGATCCTCGTCGGGACCGAGGTCCGAGCAGCCCGCGAGCTCGTCCGCGGGCCGCACGCCCGCCGACCCGGAGACGTAGATGTAGACGTTCGCGTTGTCGTTGGGGTCGGTCACCACCGAGTGCGTGTGTGAGCCGCGGCAGGTCTGGACGTTTGTCAGGTACCGCGGGTTCGTGATATCCGTGATGTCGAAGACGCGGATGCCGCGCAG
The DNA here is from genome assembly GCA_016209995.1 of Gemmatimonadota bacterium. GTDB lineage: Bacteria > Gemmatimonadota > Gemmatimonadetes > Longimicrobiales > Gaopeijiaceae > JACQVC01. Next base: position 669 of record JACQVC010000510.1, on the reverse strand, counting down.
CCGGTCCCGGCTCACCGGCTCCGGCACGCCCTGCGCGCCGCAGTCCACTCGGCCTCCCAGTCCTTCCCCGGACACGAAGAGCAGATTGCGAAAGACCGAGACGTCACTCTGCGAGGCGGGACACAGATGACTGGTCCTCAATCTCGGCCGCCCGGGGCTCGCGATGTCCCAGATGATGAAGCCGTTGTAGTTGCCCTGGATGACGTGATTCCCGGCGAACGCGAGGTCGGAGTTCGTGACGCCCACGAACCCGGTTGGCGACGGCGTGTTCGAGACCAGCCGCAGGTTCCAGGACGCCTGGCCCGGGTTCGTCCTTCCCGGCTGGAGCCCGACACGCGGATCGGGGCTCGGCGGCGGCGTCGACATGTCGAGCGACGGCGACGGGCCCCCGCCCGGCGAGGACGCGGACGTCGCGCAGGCCGCGACCCACAGCAAGCCGGCCGCAAGCGTCACACACGAGAGCAGGGCCGCGTTCCAACGCGCGCCCGCATGCCGCACCAGCGATTCGGTTTTCACGTGAAAGACTCCGGCGAATTGTGGATGAAACGGCAACCGCAACCCGAGGCCATCAGGGGCTGCGCCCTCCCATAGCCTCGAGCATCCCCTGCATACGGCCGATCTCCGAGCCCTGATCCGCGTACGTGTCGGACGCGAACTTGTAGATGAAGT
>JACQVC010000494.1 GCA_016209995.1 Gemmatimonadota bacterium | reverse complement strand
TGAAGGACTACAGGACCCTGCACAAAGTGAACATCTCGAAAGATCGCTATTTCTCGCGGAACGAGTCAAACGGAGCGGCCGCGCCGCAGCCGCTCCACGATCTGCTTGGCGAGCGCGTAAGGCGTGGTTTCCCGCGCGTCGACCCGCTCGACGTACGAGTCGAGCAGTCGCGCGACGTCGTCCGAGCCCCACAGGAGTCGCTGAACTTCACGCTCGACGGCGTAGCGCAGGCGAGCCACCCAGCGTTGGCGACGGCGGCGCTCCAGCTCGCCGGTCGTCTCGAGGTGGCGGCGGTGTCGGTCGATGGAATCGGCCAGCGCCTCGAGTCCCTCGCCCGTCAGGGCCACGGTCTTGAGCACGGGGATCACCCAGTCGGTTTCCCCTCCCGGCGCGGCGGCCCGGGCCTCGCCGGCTCGCGTCGCAGCTCGCTTCTTCGCGTCCGTGAGGCTCACGCCGTGGTGAGCCGGCACGTGCCGCATGGCCACGCCTCGCCGGAAGTGCAGCGCCAGCTCGATCTCCTGGGCGACGCGGTCGGCTCCCGGGCGATCCGCCTTGTTCACGACGAAGATATCGGCGATCTCCATGAGCCCGGCCTTCATGGCCTGGATTGCATCGCCCGACTCGGGTACCAGGACCACGACGACCGTGTCCGCGGCGCTCGCGATCTCGAGCTCGGCCTGGCCGACGCCGACGGTCTCGACCAGCAGCTGGTCGAAGCCGAAGGCGTCCATGACGTCCATGACCTCGCGGGTGCGGCCGGCGAGGCCACCCAGGGCGCCACGCGTGGCCATGGACCGGATGAAGATGCCCGGGTCGGTCGCGAGCTCGTTCATTCGTATGCGGTCACCCAACAGCGCGCCGCCGGAGAACGGGGAGGTCGGATCGACCGCCACGATGCCCACCTGCTCGCCTCGCCTGCGATAAAGGCGGGCGAGAGCCGCGACGAGGCTCGACTTCCCGGCACCCGGCGGTCCCGTGATTCCGACGCGAGCGGCATGCAGACCGCGAGCCAGGAGTGAGTCCAGCAGGTCTTCCGAGCCGACTCGCTCATCCTCCAGCAGCGAGATGACGCGGGCGAGGGCCGTACGCTCGCCCTGGGCGAATCGGTCCAGCAACGCGCGCTGAGCCTCGGTAAGCACGCCGCCCGTCAGGGCTACTCCTCCTTCACGGCCGGTCTGAGCCCCCGGGCGTGACGCAAAGGGTTGGCGAGCAGATGGCTGGGAATGAAGAACACGGTGACGAACAGTGCGAACGAGAGCAGAAGCCCCGATACGAGAAGCCACAGGCTACGGAACGCGATAAACGTGATGGACGACACGAGCGCAATCCCGAACGCGAACAGACCGAGCAAGATCCGCCGTCCGAGCAGCGTGAAGAAGCGCTCCTGATGGAGCGCATCCGCCGGGTGAACGCGCACGCGCAGCTCTTCCCGCTCGGCGCGCCGCACGACGTCGCGGGTCGCCAGGATCAGCTTGCGGGCTTCGCCGAACAAGTCGACGGCCACCTCGGTCGGATCCCTCGCCGTGCTGCGCATGATGTCCGGACGCAACTTGCTGATCACGGCTTTGACGAACGCCAGGCTCTCGAACGCCGGATCGTAGCGGATGCCGATCCCCTCGAGCAGAGCCGCCGTGCGAAAGAAATACACGAGCTCCTGAGGAAGCGTGAGGGGCCAGGCGTAGAACGCGTCCAGGATGTCGTGTATGATCGGCTGAATGCGCGCGTGGCCGCCGGTCTCCCGCACGCGGCTGAGCACAGACAGGATTTCAGAGGCCGCATCCCGGATGTCGCCGCGGGATACCTCCGGATTGATCATGCCGAGGCGGTACATCCCGTCGATGACGCCCTCGACGTCCTCCCGTCCGACGGCCAGCGCGATGCGGAGGATCTTTTCGCGCACCGATCTGGGTACGCGCAGCGCCATCCCCCAATCCACCAGCACGATCGTCCCATCCGGCTGCACGAGGATGTTGCCGGGGTGGGGATCGGCGTGCAGGAAACCGTCCACCATCATCATGCGCAGGTACAGCGTAGTCAGGCGCTCCATGAGCCGGTGGAGGTCCACCTCCCCGCGAGCGATCCGCTCGTGCAGCGCATCGACTTTGGTGCCGGGGCAATACTCGAGGACGAGGACGCGCTGGGTCGTCAGGCCGGGCACGACCCGAGGCGCCCGGACGCCGGGCTCGCGCCCATAGTGCCGGCGGAAGTGCTCCAGGTTCTGCTGCTCGATACGGAAATCCATTTCCTCGCGGACGCGAACGCTGAACTCGCGCACGACGTTGGTCAGCGCGCGCACGTGATGGTTGGGAAAGAGCACATTGAGCCAGAACAGCAGTCGAAAGGAGATGTCCAGATCAAGAGCGACCGTGGCCTCCACGCCCGGACGCAGCACCTTGACCACGACGTCCTGGCCACCGTGGCGCGCGCGGTGGACCTGTCCGAGACTCGCGGCGGCGATAGGCTCCGGGTCGAAGTCGGCGAACACATCGGCCAACGTGCGGCTCAGATCGCGCTCGAGGACGGCAATGATCGCCTCGGGCGGATGCGGCGGCACGTGGTCCTGGAGGCGGCCCATCTCGGACAAGTAAGGCTCGGGAAGGATGTCGGCCCGGGCGCTGAAGAGCTGAGCCAGCTTGATGAAGGACGGGCCCAACCGCGCGATCGCCGCCGTCAAGCGTTGCGCTCGCCGCTTGTGCTGTGCGAGCGACCGTTCCGCGGGTGACCCGACGATGATCCAGCGCCGCCGGTCCCGCAGGAAAGCGAGCAGAAACGGAGTGAGCTCGAGCAGAACCCTGAAGCTGCGTCGCCACCGTCGCACAGGATCACCGCCGTAAGAAGGCTCAGGAGTCTGTCCGAGTAATACCCGCCATGGCTTCTCAGCGACCCGTTACAGGAGGATCGCCGAGCCGAAACCGAGGAGCAGGAAGAAGCCGGAGAGGTCCGTGAACGCGGTCACGAAAATCGAGGACGCCACGGCCGGGTCGATCTCCAGCTGATCCAGCAGAATCGGGACGAACGATCCGGCGAAGTTGGCCACGAGGATGTTGCCCCACATGGCCAGTAGCACCACCAGACCCAGTAGCGAGTCGCCTCCCACGGCAATGCTCAGACCGGCCGCCACGGCGCCTACCACCGCCCCGTTCACGAGACCCACGACCACCTCCTTGAGCACCACCGCCCAGCGTCCGCGTGTCGGCTCGACCGCCAGCGCGATGCGACGCACCGAGACCGCGAGCGCCTGTGTTCCGGCGTTGCCCCCCAGGCCGGCGACCATCGGCATGATCGCGGCGAGAATCACGGCCTCCTGGATGGTGCGCGAGAAGACGTAGACCACCGAGGCCCCCAACAGGGATGTGCCCAGGTTCACGAGAAGCCAGGGCAGCCGATTCTGCACCG
>JACQVC010000506.1 GCA_016209995.1 Gemmatimonadota bacterium | reverse complement strand
GTCCCCAGCGTTCGCTCGAAGGGTCGAAGCGCTCGAAGCCTGCCGAAGAGTGAGGAGTCTCGCGTGGAGATACGGAAGGTCGGTGTGCTCGGCTGCGGGCTCATGGGGAGCGGCATCGTCGAGGTCGCGGCCATCGCCGGGTTCGAGGTCGTGGTCCGAGAAGTGGATGAAGCGCTGCTGGACGCGGGGCGCGCGCGGGTGCGGGCTTCCCTGGATCGAGCCGTGGCAAAGGGTAAGCTCGCGGCGGCGGATCGAGACGCGGCGACGGCGCGCATCGGGTTCACGATGGACCTCGCGGCGCTGGCCGATCGGGACCTCGTGATTGAGGCGGTCGTGGAAGATCTGGACACGAAAAGGGAATTGTTCAAGGCACTCGATGGCCTGTGCGCGCGCCACACGCTCCTGGCGACGAACACGAGCTCGCTCACCGTCGTCGAGATCGCGGCGGCTACGCAGCGCCCCGACAGAGTCCTGGGCCTTCACTTCTTCAACCCCGTGCCCGTCATGAAGCTCGTCGAGGTCGTGCGAACGCTCGCCACCAGTGAGGAGACGTTCGCGACTGGCATGGCATTTGCGCGCGCCCTGGGCAAGGAGCCTGTCGCGACGAAGGATACCTCCGGCTTTGTGGTGAACCTGCTGCTCGTGCCGTACCTCCTGGATGCGATCCGAGCCGCGGAACGGGGGGTCGCCAGCATCCCGGACATAGATCGAGGCATGGTACTGGGCTGCGACCACCCCATGGGTCCCTTGACCCTCTGTGACTTCGTAGGTAACGATACATTATGCCGCATCGCCGAGATCTTGTACGCGGAATACCGCGAAAGCCGGTATGCGCCGCCGCCCCTGCTCAAGCGGCTGGTGGCCATGGGACGCCTGGGGCGAAAGGCGGGGCGAGGGTTCTATGACTACTCCGCTGACCCACCCGTCGCGCTGTCGCTCTGAAGCCGCCGGCTCATGATCGCCGTCACGCTTTCGCCGGGCCCTCTCCGGGATGGGTTCCTACGGGCCGCGCGGCCGGACGAAGATGTCATCTGCGGAAAGGACGGAGCGCTGGAGGCGCTGGAGCGCGGCTTCCCCCGGCTGGTGGTGACGACCGCCGCTGAGCTCTCCTTCCTGAAGCGGGTCGCTGCTCGTGGGCCGGGGGACGTTTCCCTGCTGGCCTTCGTGGACTCGCGCGGCGCGCAGTACCTGGGCGCCAGCGCGGGTGAGGTTAGAGTCACGGCTGCCATCGTCGGCGTCGACGACCATCCGGCTCGAATCGCGGCCCTGGTGCGGAATGCGGCCGCGACTTCGTATGCGGACCGCGTCCTCGATTTCCTCAGCGAGTCGGCGAACTCCCCGCTTCCGTCCGCCTTCAGCGGGTTCGCGCGCCGCGTCCTCGAGTATCCCGCTCTATATTCCGATCTCCACGGGATGGCCCGGCTCACGGGCCTTTCGCAGGGCGCCCTGAAGGCGCGCTTCCGCCGTCGGGATCTGCCGTCGCCGTTCCTCTACTTGCGGTGGTTGCGGATTCTGGCCGCCGCTCATCTGCTCTCGAGCAGGCCGGAGGTCAGCATCGGTCAGTCGGCCCTGCGTCTGGGGTTCTCCTCGGGACCGAACCTGGCCCGGGCCGTCTGCGGTCTCACGGGACGGATACCCTCGGAGCTGCGGCAGACCGCTGCACTCTTGCGGCTCGTGAACCGCTTCGCCCGGGAAAACCTCACCAGACACCAGCTCGTCGTCTGGGACGAATTGCGCCCGCTGTTCGTCCGCAGCGCCGCCTGACGGCTCGTCACGTGCCCTGACGCGCTCCGTCCTCGCACGTCTTGGAGGACGCGCGGATGGTCGCCGGACGTGCTAGGTTCGTTTTAGCTCAGAGGTAGGAAACGAAAGAAGGGATTGGGGCGGGCGTTCAGCCAACCGGGGTATGCCGCCGCCGGCGCCGCCGCTCGCGACGGATCGCCGCTTCGCGCTTCCGCTTGCGTTGTTGACTCGGCTTCTCGTAGTAACGGCGCTTGCGCAGCTCTGAATAGAGACCCGACCGCTGCACCTTCCGCTTGAACCGCCGGAGCGCCCGCTCCAGGCTCTCGTTGTCGCCAACAATGACTTCCACTAAGCCCGCCTTGGCTGAGGTGACTGTAGCCTGCGAAGCTCATAACGCTAGACCATAGGCGCATCCCTGACAAGGGGCCGCAAGGGATCTTGGCCGCCTCAGCGCTGGAGAAATCGCTTGCGGACGACGTAAACGGGTGATTATCCTTCCATCTTCCAAGCTCATCTTTGGCGCAATACCAGGTCGAAGGGAGGCGCTCATGGGAGCCGCCATCGAGCCGCGGGCGCGTCCGGAAGCCATGGCGGACGTCCCCGGGGTTTGCGAGCTGACGCTGACGCGGGCCGTGGTTCAGTATCGCGACCGGCACGAGCTGGACGTGCCTGGCGGCGCCATCGAGGACATCGGCGTGGCTCTCGTGCTGGACGGCGAATATGCCGCGTCCTGCGAAGCGATCGACCTGGGCAGCGGAGCGGTCAAACACCTGGACCTGGGCTCGGAACTGGTCATTCTCGATTGGGTCTACGATCCCACGATCCAGTACATCCGCTCGCTCCTGAACGTCGCTGCGGCCGCGCGACTCGCCAGCGGCGGCGAGGTGCGCGCGCCCCTCGGTCAATACTGCATCGGGCTGGGCTTGAGTGTGCTTTCCCGCCTGGGCTTCACGGCGATCACGCGACCCACGCTTCTGCGTATCGGATTCCGGGACGTATGTCGCGATCTGGACCTCCACGAGGCGACTGCGGTGCGGGTCGTCGTGGACCGCGAGCACCTCGTACGAGCGCATCTCGACTACGACGCCAACGCGCTGATCTTCGACGCGGGATGCGGACGTCCCCACGCGGATCTGGAGGAAACGCTGCTGGCCGCGTTCCCCGGCCGTGACATCCGTCGAGTCGGCCTCGAGCTTCCCGCGCTCGAGCCTCGCTGCTGTTACCAGGTCCGCTTTCCGCTGCCCCTCTCGCTGGGAGAGACGATGGCGGAGATGGATGAGATCCGCAGTGGGTTCAGTCGCCTTTACCTCCGGTTCGAACGCGACCGCTACCGTGCCATGCGTCGAGTCATCGACACCTTCGGTGTTCGCCGCACGCTCGCTCAGCTGCACGTGCGTGAACCGCTGAGCGAGCCCATGCCGCTGCTCGAGCCGTACTGGCCGGGCAGCGCTCGCATCCACTAGAGACGTACGCGTCCAGCATGCGCTCCTCCGGCGAGGCGCTGCCCCCATCGCCGCCGCAGTCCCTCCTCCGCTCGTTGCTGCCGTAGTTCGTTGCGCGTTACAGTCTCTCACTGCCACACAACGTTACATCTGTGGTCACGGCCGCACGCCTCCTCGCGGGAAAAATTTCAAAAAAAATGGCCAGCGCAGTCCACACATCTTTTCTCGAGTCCATCGCCGGAAGCGCAGTAGCGGCGCCAAATCGTCGGAAAAAATTTCAAAAAAATCAGCATACACCGATTGGGCGTGAACAAGTGGATACTTCGGTCCCTGTGTTATAACTATTTTATTTACAACATCTTACGCATAAGGCATTGAAGCGTGCACAGTTACACAAAAGGGTTGCGGCCGGTGAATTCGCTGATTATTATGCAGTCGCACCGCCGGTGGAATCAGATTTCGTCAAGTGTGAAGGGGAGACCCGACGCAGGAGCCAGCCCGAGCCCATTTTTCGGGCTTTTTTTCTTACGCAAAGCGCTTTGGGGGAAGCGATGTGGGAGACGCGTTCCGTGCAGATACTCGTTCGGTTGCCGCGGGATTTGGCGGCGCAGGCGGAGGAGGTGCAGCGTACGGACCCGGATTTCTTGAGCCGCGTGGTGCTGTATGGACTGACGCGGCGTTCGATTTATCGTCACCTGAGGGGGCAGGTCGAGCGCGAGGGGTTGGGTGTGGAGGAGAGCGCCGAGGTGAGCGGAGCTTGACGTTGAGAGCCCAAAGGATCAAGGTACAGGCGGATGGGGAGGTGGGCCGCGAGGCTCGAGGAAGGGGTGTGTGTCCTGCACCGGGGTCTGCGTTTGGGCGACAGTGGCGGCGTGGTGCCGCGGGACAGTGGGCTCGCGGAGGAGGAAGTTTACCGGGCGAAGTATCACGACTATTGCTCGGCACAGGTGGCGGAGATCTTCCTGCAGCTGCCGCCTGACGAAATTTTTGTGCTCGCCCAAGAAGCTGCGTCGGAGTCGCGGCTCGAGGGCGAGCTTTCTTTTCCGCGCATCGCCGGACTGCTCATGGAGCGCGTGACGAGCCGGTTGAAACTTCCGCCCTATGAGGTTTGGGTCGCCGACTACCGCCTCCATCCGGAGCGATACGAGGAGTACCTCCTCGGTTTGTGGGAAGAGGTGGTGGAGGTCGAGGGTGGGGAGGCTGGTGAGCGGGTGAGCGGGTTAGCGGGTTAGCCCTTCAAGATCTCGAAAGCGTTGCGGCCCTATCGAGCACGATTCGGTAGGGCCGCATTGTTGGTGTAGCTCCGTCCGACCACTTGTGATCCGCGAATTCCCCGCGTTACTAACCCGTCAACCCGCTCAGAACGGCAAGTCATCGTCGGGCTGCGTGACGTCCGGCGGCGCACGGAAGTGTGAGGCGTCCACGGT
>JACQVC010000501.1 GCA_016209995.1 Gemmatimonadota bacterium | reverse complement strand
GTCTGGCCGTGGCCGATCGGGAGCGGCTGGTCGGCGTAGGCCAGATGCCGCCACTGCGGCGGCACGAACAGCTCGCGCGGCACCCGGCCAATCGCCTCGAGCACGGCCGGGTCGGCAATCCCGCGCGCCGCCATCTGATCGGCGATCATCTGACGCCGCGCCCGCTCCCGGTCGGTCTGTGCCGCCGCCGGCGCGCGACAGGCAGAGACCGAAGCCCCCACCGCAAGCGCCGCCGCGGCGGCCGTGAGGCCTCGAAGAACCCGCCGATCGCGCCTGTCCACTTCAGCACCTCTCGCCTAACGCGCTACCTCGGCGGCGCTGCGCCCTCCCCGGCCGCCTCCTCGGCGCGCGCCGCGCTCAGCGCGTTCCGGAGGCCGAGATTCCCCTCGTGGCACGCGTACTCGAACATGCCGTAGTCGGGCATGTACGTCAGCGGAAACGCGACCGTCCAGGGCTCGGTCCAGGTGCGCGGGTCGTCGACCGTCGCCTCGTACCGGATCGTGTCGTCCGACACTCGGGTGAACCGCTCGACGAGCCGCATGTCCGGGCTGTTGGGCACGCCGCCGCCGCTCAGGCCGACTCCGATCCTGTCGGTGAAGTTCGTCGTCTCGACGACGAGCGTGTCGCCCTCCCAGCGGCCGCGGGCATCGCCCATGTGCTGCCGGATCGCCGGCGAAAGATGCGGCCGGCCGTCGAGCGGGATGATCCGGACGTCGTGCACCATTTCGTAACGGATGCCCACGTAGCCCGGCCCCTGCGTGATGTCGATGCCGCTGTTGTAGAGCACGGGCAGGGTCGATCCCAGGGCGCCCCGCGAGATGCACCGCTCCCACATCGTGAAGTCTTCGGGGCCGTTGAGCCGGCTGGTGCCGGCAAGCGTGCCGCGGGGCGCCGCCGCCGCGCGCGCCTGGCCTTCGGCTGTGACCGGCGGCATGCGGCCGTCAGGGGGATCGACGAGGAGCGAGGTCTGCCGCTGCGACGTGCCCCATTCGACCCAGTGGCCCGGCGCGCCGGTGGCACCGCCCGCCCCGTCGCGGGCCATGGTCTCGATGCGTTCCTGTTCCAGTTTCTGGAGCACGGCGTGCTCCTCGGCCGTCATGAAGAGGCGCGTCCCGTACTGCGGCGCGCGCTGCACCGGCACGCGCACCATGTCGATGCTCGGCCAGATGCCGGTCAGATCGGGATCGCCCCACGGCGTGCGCGGCGCCGTGTAGCCCGGCGTCGCCGGCGCCACCTGTTCGGCCGCCGGGACCTGGGCCGCCGCGGGGACCGCCGCCGCGAGGCCGACGATCGCGAGAAGGGCGGTCCATCGGAGGGTCGCAAGTCGACAAGGACTCATGGGCAACCTCCAGGAGGCTGGCCTACTTCGCTGGACCAAGACCCTGCGCACGGCGCGTTGCGCGCATGCTGGTCCTCCAGCGCCCGGAGCAGCGCGCCCTTCGCCGGAAACGCGGCCGTGTCGGCCGACGGCGTGCCGCCGGTCTTGAAGGTCTCTTCCCAGCCTGTGAACGTGCAGCACGTGTTGAAGCATGGTCGGAGTTCCTTCCGCCTGTCAGCCGTCAGTATCTCACTCATGAGCATTGGTCGGATCACAACGGCGACCCCTCCACCGCGCCTTCGACGGCGGCCGACACCGGCACGGTGTCGTGCAGCGGGATTTCCTTCAGGAACCAGGCGAGGCCGAAGCCCAGCGCCACCGGCAGCATCGCCCACAGGAAGATGCTCTGGGTGCCGCGCACCACCGCTTCGACGATGCCCGCGAGCACCGGCGGCGGCAGCAGGCGCAGCTGGGCTGGGCTGTTGAGCAGTCGGGTCGCGTCGCCGCTTACCGCCGCCAGCGCGTCGGGGGGCACCAGCCGCGGCAGCTCGGCGAAGAGCCGCGCGTTGAAGATGGCGCCGTAGACGGCCACGCCGAACGACCCGCCCATCGAGCGGAAGAACGCCGTGGCGGAGGTCGCCACGCCCAGTTCGCGGTGGTCCACGGCGTTCTGCACGACCAGCACCAGCAGGTGCAGCAGCATGCCGATGCCCATGCCGAACACCACCATGAACAGCGAGCTCTCGACGCGCGTCGTCCCGGCGTGCATGCCGCTGAAGAGGTACAGCCCGGTGGCGGCGAGCACCATGCCGACGATCGGCCAGATCTTGTAGCGGCCGGTATAGCTCACGATGTTGCCCACCGTGATCGAGGTGGCCATGAAGCCGAGCATGAAGGGCAACAACAAGAGTCCAGAGCGCGTCGCCGAGGCGCCCGTCGCGACCTGCAGGAACAGCGGCAGGAAGACGATGGCGCTGAACATCGTGCAGCCGACGATGAACCCGAGCATCGAGCCGAGCGTGAAGATGGGGTTCCGGAACAGGCGCAGGGAGAGGAGCGGCTCCGGCGTGCGCGCCTCCCAGGCGACGAATGCCGCCGTCAGCACGACTCCCGCCGCGCCGAGCCCCAGGATGGTCGGCGAGCCCCACCGATATTCCGATCCGCCCCAGACGAGCATCAGGAGCAGGCATGTCACGCCCGAGACGAGCAGGGCGGCGCCCTCGACGTCGATGCGGTGCCGGCGGCGCACCGCCACCGGCATCCGCAGCACGATCGAGGTGACCGTCAGCGCCACGGCGCCGACCGGCAGGTTGACCAGGAACACCCAGCGCCACGAAAAATGATCGACGATGAAGCCGCCGAGCAGCGGGCCGACGATGCTCGAGAAGGCGAAGACGGCGCCCAGGTACCCGGTGTAGCGGCCGCGCTCGCGGGGCGACACGATGTCGGCGACGATGGCGAACGACATCGTGATGAGGCCGCCGCCGCCGATGCCCTGCAGCCCTCGGAAGAGAATGAGCTGCAGCATGTTCTGCGAGAGGCCGGCGGCGAGCGAGCCCGCCAGGAAGATCGCGATGGCCGTCTGGAAGACGATCCGCCGGCCGTACACGTCGCTGATCTTCCCGTACAGCGGCGTGCCGACGGTGACGCAGATGAGATAAGCGGTGACCACCCACGAGTAGTGGTCCAGTCCGCCGAGCTCGCCCACCATCGTCGGG
>JACQVC010000500.1 GCA_016209995.1 Gemmatimonadota bacterium | reverse complement strand
GTGCCGCTCGCCCTCACGGTACGCATCGAGAGCGGCAGGCGAGTCGGTCGGGAACGCCGCCGACGCTCGCTCTCCAAGCCAACGCAGGCCCAGCGCCCCGCCAGCGACGCCGAGGCCGGTGAGGAAAACGGCCATGCCCGCTGCGCCGGCCCGCCGCATTCGCCTGTGCCTCGCCGGCGAGCCGGGCGAGTCGTCTTCTGGCACTCGCAGCCCCACCGGAGCCGCCGCAACGGCTGCCGCGTCCCGCGGCGCGCTGTGATCGGGGCCGTCGCGCCGCCTGGGCGATGCGCCCCGTGAGGCCGCAGCCCCGGCGGGCTCGCCGCTCCGGGCCCGCAGCTCGGCGATCAATTTCTGAGTCTCGGCCGAGGGCTCGATGTCGAACTCGCTGCTCATCCGGCGCGCGAACTCGCCGTAGACTTGCAGCGCGGCCGCACGGTCACCCAGCTGATCGAGAACCCGGATCAGGCCACGAAGCAGAACCTCATCCGGAACGAGGTCGAGAGCGCGATGCAGCCAGTGCGCCGCGTCGGGCAGGTCGCCGTGCGCTGCCGCCGCCTGCCCGAGTCGGGCTGCGGCGGACGCCGCCAGGCCGCGTAGGCGCGAACGCTCTTTCTCCAGCCATTGCTCGAACTCCGGCGCCTGGCTCAGAAAGAAGCCCTCCAGAAGATCTCCGCGGTACAGTGCGAGCGCCTGGCGCGCGTCACCTGCGTCGAGCGCCTGAGAGAACGCCTCGGCATCGCACCAGAACGCGTCCCCGGCGATCCCCACCTCCTCATTCCCTCGCGCAGCCAGTACCTCATGACCCAGCCCGTCACGCAGCACATGCAGCGCCTGCCGCAGCGCGCGCCTCGCGTGGAACTGATCCAGCTCGGGCCAGAAGATGCCGAGCAGCGTATCTCTGGCCACGAAGGAGCGCTGGTGTTGAAGCGCGAGATAGACGAGCAGAGCTACGCGGTGCCGGCGAGAAAGGACATCGCCCAACTCAGGACCGTCGCGAACTCGGAGCTCCAGAGTGCCAAGCGTCCGCAGCTCGATCATGGGCTTTCGACAGTGAGGTGGAAGTGCCTGTGTATGTGCAAGATAACGCAGATGGCTCGACCGCAACAAGGCTGCTTGCGACCTCGGCGCCAGCAGACGGTAACGCGCGGTGACGCGCTGGTAACGGACCGGTAACGCTGCGGTGGCGCCCGGCCTTTAAGCTAGGGCCTAACGCTCATCGCTCGACGCGAGGGGCGGGTTGGGCGTGGACGCTTGGTCAAGGAGGAAACCAGGATGAAACAGGATGCAAGACGTGCGGCGGCTATCGTTGCGGTGCTCCTCGCCATAGCCGTGACTGCCTGCTCGGACGCCATGGTAGAGGTATCGGACGACGCGACGGGTCTGGATCCGCAGGCCTCCTCCCACACTGGATTGGAGGCGATCGGGGCCGGCTCCACCGACGTGGGTCCCGTCCCCCCCGGCACGCTGCACGAGCACGATTTTCGGTTCACAATCGTGATCATCGGGGGCGTCCCCCACGTGAACCTGGACTGGTGGGACCGGCATATCCCGCTTCTGCCCCAGACGTTCCACTACAACCTGACGGGCGTGGCAGCCGGGCCCGGGTCGGGGGTGCGAGTCCATCGACCCCCTGTGGGCGTTGGAAAATTCATCTACGTGCAGGGACGGGCTACGAAGACGGTCCCGACCGCTCCGCCGATCGTGACGAACGAGCGCATTTGCGTCTGGATCTATGACGGGCCGAACGGGACCGATGGGCATGATCTCCTCCAGGTGGAGGGCGAGTTCGGCTACGTTTCCAGCGGTCCTCCCAGCCGCATCGGCTGCCCCCACCTGGCGCCCGGACCGCCACCGCCCGGACTGCCGATGCCCCCGGCGCACATTCCGGGCAACCATCTCATAAGGGGCTTCGTCACGATCTACTGAAAGCGCGATCACGCCGACGCGGAGACACCGCGGCACGCGCTAGACGTTCGTGGTGCGGGCATTCTTGCCGTGTTCCTCACGTGCGCTGTGAGGCGGACTTATCGCACCCCCTAGTCAAGGAGGAGAGCAAGATGAAAGAGGATTCAAGACGTGGGGCGGGCATTCTGGCCCTGCTCCTCACTATGGCGCTGCCGTCATGCACGGACGGCGGGGTGGACGTCACAGAGAACGGTCTAGCGCCCGGGCCCGAGTTCTCCCACGGGGGTCCCCTCCACTTTTGGGCTCAGGGCGCGGGATTCGTGAACCTACAGCCCCCGTCGCCGACGCACCGACACCGATTTGACTTTGTCGTTCGCGAGATCGGTGGCCCTCCGGGGCTGATCGAGACGAATCTCGACTACTGGGACTTCCACGTTCCGCCGCCCGCAGGAGGCTCGTTCCACATCTTCGCGACTGGTCTTTGGGCGACCGCGCGAAAGCAGACGGGCATACCGGGGCAGCCAGATAGGGTGTACCTGCAGGGGTTCGCCAGCAGTGTTCCAATCGCGGCGGGGCCTCCTGGCGCACCGGCGTCGCGGTTCGTCTGCGTGTGGATCGAGGACGGCGCGTCTACTGGCACACCGGACCGGTTCTACCTGAGGGACAACGGTGGGACGCCCCCTCCGCCCCCGGTTGGGCCGCCCCCACCCCCTGCCGCTGTCCTTGAGGATGGATATAGCTCGGGTCCGGGCACGTTTGCCCCAGAGCTTGCATGCCCGCAGCCCCTGGGGCTCAACCCTCCGCCTTTCACGCCGGCGCTCCCGGCGGCGGTCGGCCCGGACCAGACCACGCTCGCGTCCGGCACGATCCGCGTGTACTGAGTATCCGCGAGTCGGTCTCGTCGATTCTCGGCACGGGCGGCCCTGGCCAACCGGGGCCGCCCGCTCCGGCTTCGCCGGTAAACCGCACCTGGGCGCTAGCGGCAGCGGTTGGGAACCTTCTCACCTGGCTCGCGCGAGTTTCCAGCGCCGCCACGCGCCGCTCCGCGCTCAGCCAGGTCGTACCGCGCGGCGGTGGTTGTCCTCGAAGGCGTCGAACGACGTCTTGATGTTGCTCTCGACGCGGCCACCGATGTTGCTGTCCGTGTGGATGGCACGCGGATCCATCAGCGTGCCATCCGGGCTCCGGAACCAGTTCTGCACATCGACCAGCACCGTCAGGTTCAGCGACGGCAGTTCTGGGCTCACGATCCAGTTCGGCTCGAGCTTCAGATCCAGCGACGTGCCGATCTTGACGAAGACGTCGAACGGCTGCGGCCCGCGGCCGTCGCGGGCGTCGAAGGTGCCGCGCACGCGAACGCTACGGTCTCGCGGCCAATCCGGGTGCCGCGCCCAGAACGCGCGCGTGGGCGCGTTGTCGTCATCGGGCTCCTCGATCTTAAGATCGAGCTCCTTGTAGATCCCTTCCGGGATGACGTCCTCGACGAGCCTGGCGAGGCTGCCATCCAGCGGCAGATCCACCAGCACGGGACCCGCCATGAAGTCCTGACACCCCGCCGAACCCTGAGTACAGGGCCCGTTCGAGCTGTTCCACTCGAGCTTGGCCTCCGTGAGTACGAATTGGACCTGCTGAATGAGCACAGCACGACCGGCCCCGTCGGACACCGGCACGACTGACGCCTGAACGATCGCAGTCGAACTCGCCGACGGCTTCATCCCGACCGACAGTGATGCCGGTCCGGGCAGCTCCAGGGCTCCATCGTCGCACGCGGCAAACCCTGCCACACTCATCAGAAGAAGTAGCCTGCTGTATCGCGGGTGCATGTGCTTCCTCCAGGTCAGAAGAGACGCGGGGCTGATGCAGGGGCTTGGATTGCAAGCGACATGCCATGCCGGGTGGACGCCATCCAGGCTGGAAAACCTCAGGGGCTACACGGCCCAACCCGCTACTGCAAAGCCGCTTGCAGGCATTTCGGCCAGGGCTGCGACGTTTGTCGCGGGCGCTCGGCGCACGACATTTGTTTCAGGTTGTGTCAGGAAGTGCGGTCCAGCGCTCCGTCATTGGCGAGCCACCCCCTTCACACTTCGTCGCGGACCTGCCAGGCCGACTCGTTCCAATCCGATTCGGCGTGAGCGACGTAGCATGGGTGTCCATAGACGGAATTCGCACACCCATCTCTATCGGAGGAGGTCATGAGAAGCACGCTGAAATCACGGCGGGGCCAGCAGGTGGCAGCGGTCGCGGCGGTGGCCGGGCTGGTCGCCCTGGCGGCCGTCACCGGCACGATCGCCTCGGACCATCAGGACACGCCCGAGGTCGAGCTCAGCCCGCGCATGGACATCAACGACATCTACGCGTTCCCCGGCTCGAGCGACGACCGCATCGTGCTCGTGATGACCACGTCCTCGCCGATCACGCCAGGCCAGTCGAGCGGGGCGGTCTTCGACCCCAACCTCCTCTATCAGTTCAAGATCGACAACAGCGGGGACGCCCGCGCGGACCGCGTGATCCAGGTCACCTTCCGCGGCAGGGGCAACGACCAGACTGTCGAGGTCCGGGGGCCCATGGCGCCGAACGAGCAGGGCACTCAGAACACCATCTTGGATACGAGCCCGGCGATCAGCGGACGGATCGGCCAGACGCTCGGATCGGCCAGCGGAATGCAGGTGTTCGCGGGCCTGCGGGACGACCCGTTCTTCATCGACCTGGAGCAGTTTTTCCGCATCCTGCCCGATCGCAAGCCCGCGACCGGCGACCTCTCGAAGCTGCCGGCGGCACCCAGCGCCAGCGCGTTCCGCAAGCCGGGCATCGACTTCCTGAAGTCGATCAATACGCTGGCCATCGTAATCGAGCTGCCGGAGTCGCAGCTCACCACGGGTGGTACCGCAAAGCTGGGGATCTGGGGGACGAGCGGTCGTTGACGGATCGATCCTGATCAGCACATCAACCAACCGAATAGATAAAGGAGCATGACGATGTGGCGAAGTGACAAGCACTGGCTGGCAGCTGCGGCGGTGGCCATAGCGCTGGCGGCCGCAGGCTGTGACGACGAGGCCGACATTACGTCGCCTGATCTCGAGCGAGTGTTCGTTCAGGTCGAGCGCCTGGGGAACCCGTTGGTAAGCGAGGTCACGTTCCCCAAACGGGACCACGGCTTCCACAACACGACGGACCCGAGCACCGACGTCGGCAACGCGTTTCGCGCGAAGGTCGAGGCGTTCGTGACCGACGTGGCGGGCCGCAAGGCTACGATCGCGACGACGCTCTCGGGCGTGCTCATCCCGGACATGCTGATCGTCCAGACGGATAAGCCAGGGTCGGGCGCCGGCTGGCTGAGCTGGATCGCCGGAGGCTACGGCGGCCGCAAGCTGTCCGACGACGTCGTCGACGCCGGTCTCGCCGCCATCTTCGGCGACCTGCTGGCCGCGTTCGGCGTCGCCGGGGCGAAAGAGAACGTCTCGCCCGGTCTCACCACCGACAACGTGCCGGCCAACGACAAGGCGTTCGCCACGACCTTCCCGGACCTCGCGGCTCCCACGTTGTAGGCCCACACAAACCGCAGGGAGGTCCCGCCGGCCGGCGGGGCCTCCTCCTCGCCCCGGAGCGACCATGAACAAGACCATACTTCTCGTCCCGATCCTGGCCTTTGCGCTCGTAGGCGCCACGGCCGGACTGTGGGTGAACCGGAGCCGGCCGTGCGTCGCCGGAGCTGAGGACAGCACGCCGCCGACACAGGAATGTTCAGGCACGTCGGACAGCGAGCGCCGCGAGCGGGACATCGCGTTCTACGCGGAGCGTGCGGAGCGCGACCCCGTGGCCGCGGCGGACCGCGCGCAGCTCGCCGCGCTATATCTGCAGCAGGCTCGCGAGACCGGAGCGCTTGAGGACTATCGCCGCGCGGAGGAGCATGCGCGTGCGTCCCTGAGCCTGCGCTCCTCGCGCAACGGCAAGGCGCAGCTGAGCCTGGCCTCGAGCTTGCTCGCGCAACACCGCTTCGCGGAAGCGCTCGTGGCGGCGCACGCTCTCGTCGCGCTCGAGCCGGATAGGACCTCCTACCAGGCGCTGCTTGGGGAAATCCAGCTCGAGCTGGGGCTCTACGACGAAGCTCGCCGAACGTTTCAGGCGCTGGTCTCCGCGCGCGACAACCTGGCGGTCGCGCCGCGTCTCGCGCGCTGGGCTGAAATCGAGGGCCGGCCAGGCGAAGCGCGGGTGATCCTCGGGGCGGCGCGCGACGAAGCCATGCGACGCAGCGACTTGCCGAACGAGCAGGTCGCGTGGTTCCACCTGCGCGTCGTGGATTTCGCGCTGCGCTACGGCCGGCTCGCAGAAGCCGAGCGCGCGCTCGCGCTGGGGCTCAGCGCGGCGCCGGAGGACCCACGGCTGCTCGCGGCGGCCGCCCGACTGGCGGC
>JACQVC010000493.1 GCA_016209995.1 Gemmatimonadota bacterium | reverse complement strand
CGTCAAGGGGGTGACGCTCGACCTGACCGTGGAGCCGGACCTGCCGGCCGTGCGAGGGGTCGTCGGCGAACTGAACCAGGTCTGGCTGAACCTCGTCGACAACGCCATCGATGCCGCGCCGGAAAACGGTCGCGTGTCGGTGAGGGCCCGGCGCGAGCGTGGTGCGGTCGTGGTTTCGGTGATCGATGACGGCGCCGGCGTGTCAGAGCAAGATCGCGGCAGGGTCTTCGACCCGTTCTTCACCACGAAACCGGTCGGCCAGGGGACCGGCCTCGGCCTCGATGTCGTGCAAGCCGTGGTACGCAGCCATGGAGGCTCGGTCCAGATGGATTCGTCCCGGCTGTACCGAGTTCCGCGTGTCCCTGCCAGCCTGGCCGGGTTGAGCGCAGAGGGCGCTTCGCCTGGAACCATCGCAGTGCAGGCGGGCTGCTGAGAGATGCTCGGACGCTGCACCGGAGGAAGCGAAGGGCATGCTGAAGCGATTCCGCAAGCTGCGGCGATCGACGCAGATGGCCATCGTCGCCGTCTTCGTCGCGATCGCCGTGTTCGGCATGTCGGGCGGATGCATCGCGTTGCCGGTCGCGGCCGTGTCGCTCGCCTGGCTGCGGGACCAGCCGACCCAACTCGCCGAGACGAGGCATAGCGTAACCACAAGATGCGCGAGCGCTGGAAATGAGGCAGGCCCAAAGCGGCCAGGCGTCCGGAACCACGCGCTCACCAGGATGGCGATCTGACTGACCGCCAGGGCGAACAGCATGCCGACGAAGACCCATCCCAGCGTCTCGGGAGTGCCTACGTCCGACTGTTCAGATTTCGCGTCTGGACCCACCTTCCCTCCGGACTCCCTCGATCCGCTCAGTAGTAATGAGTCTCGAAGGCGTGTTCATTCAATCGATCCGATCTGCGAGCGCTCATGCAGACATCTGAGAATGGACAGCGGGACGGGGCAGTCGAGAACTCTGCGAGCGCGCGGTACCTCAGAGGCAGAGTGCAATCTCTCCGCAGTTCAAGACAGTGTGGCTGCTCACGAGTGCAGACCGAACGAAAGATGTGCCAGAAGAGGTAGTGAAGACGGCTGGCGTCCTTGAGACCGCTCACATCCGCGATCAACACGATGGCTTCGAAGACCGCCGAGCGGATGGCAGTATCCTCCTCGTCGTCGACCGGCTGACGGTGACGGAGCTTCGCCAGCAGGTCCGGCGCCTCGACACGGACCGTCCCGATCCGAAGGTGCCCGCGCACCTCATGGTAGTCGACGGGCGGTCCGAGATACTCTTCATCGACGTACTTCCAGATCCCGTTGTTCCTCATCAGGGCAAGGAAAAAGTGGGACTTCTTCCGAACCGGGTCGCTGTATGCCTGGAACTCCTCAAGGGCACTCAGAATGGTTCTGACGGATCGACCCGACGCCTCGTACAGACTGTGGACATCCGACCAGCCGTGTCGCACCATCACATCACCAAGATCCCGGATCAGTGTCGCCCGCTCGACAGCGTTCGTGAGCCGGCCACCAAGTCGCCGATCCCGCAGGAGATTCTCCAGTGCTTCCGCCGTAAGCGTCCTCCAGCGCGCCGGCTCCAGCAGGGACGGATCGCGCTTGGCCGCTTCCTTGAGCCGAGCGACGAGGAAATCCCACCCGTGACGCCGCGTCCCGCCGACGTCGCCTGCAAGCGGACGTCGACCCATTGGTGACGTTTGATGGCTAATCGCGACGGTCAGGAACAGGAAGTTCCCGGCCGCCGTTGACAGATCGTCGAGGGAAACGTCCTCGCGGTCCATCGGGACGGGTTTCCCTTTCAAGGCCGCGGCGACTTCCAGGCACTTGTCTCGATCAACAACGACTGTTCTTGCAGCAACGCGCATGCTCAATCACAGATCCGACGGGGGACCGGCCTTGGTCGAGGTGATCATCACCCCGCGACAGCCGCGCGTCAAGGATCGCGTGGGCGCACGCTCCGGGGCCTTCTCACACGGCAAACGACGGAGATCGTCGAAGACGCGAACGGTTTCACGTCACACTTCGCGGCGGACATCCAGCCGGCCGCGATCGGCGCCTGGATCGAGCTGGAGCGGCGACGATAGACAGCATTAAGCAGGGGTTGGTTGACGGAAGGCCCGTCATGCGACGTCGGCCCTGCCCGCCCACTCCCCGGCCCTCATGCTCTTCCCCTGGGACAGCGGCGTCTGACTGGGAGCCCGTCTGAGGAATCCTTTGTGTTCACTCTCGCAGCTCCGCGATCAGCGCGTCGACCTGCTGGTACTGCAGGCAGCCGGCCGTCGGCGGGCTGGGGGGACATCCCGTCGCGCGCCAGCCGTAGTCGCGCTCGAGGAGGCTCACCAGGTCGTCCCGGCTGCGGCCTTCGTTGATCAGGCCCGCGATGCGGGTGCGCATGGTCTCCAGATCGGCACGGAACCGTTCCACATCGGCCCTCGTCGACACGGGGCCGTGGCCGGGGATGACGGTCTCGAAATCCAGGGTCAGGATCCCGTCGAGGGTCTCGGTCCACTCGAGAAAGCTCCCGCCCTGCGCGTAGTCGACGAAGATCGGGACGCCGACCGGCCTTCCGTCAGCAGGCGCGCGCCTCGGCCCGCCGGGCAGGAGGAACAAGTCGCCCGTGTGGATCGCTTTCAGGCCGGGAAAGTAGATCGCGGCGTCGCCGTTGGTATGGCCGCGGCCGAAGTGATGCGCTCGGACCTCTTTGCCGCCGAGGAACACCGACAGCTCGCTCGCGAAGGTCACGCGAGGCAGACCGATGGGCGTGCCGGGCGTCTCCTCGAAGTACGGCGGCCTCCTGGCCACCATGTTGGCGCGGGCGTTGCGATGGGCCACGACCTCGGCGATCGGCAGCATCGGGGCATTCCCGCCGGCATGGTCGTCGTGCTGATGGGTGTTCAGGACGTACCGCAGCGGCTGGTCGGTGATCGTCCTCACGTGCGCCAGGATGTCCGCGTGGTTGCGGTGGAACATGTCGTCCACCAGAACGACCCCTTCGCCGGTCACGTACACGGCGACGTTGCCGCCATCGCCCGATACCAGGTACAGGTCGCCTGCGACCCGCTCGGTACGGAGCGGGCGCGGAGACGGCGGGCCCTGGGAGTACGCGAGCCAGGAGCCTTGGAGCAGGAACCCGGCGACGAGGAGGCGAGCGAAGGTACGGCCACGCATGCGGCCGATTCTACTCCGGGGCGCCGCGCCTCACGCCCGTCAAACGGTGGGAGCGACGTCGCTCGCGGACCACACCTCGCCGCCGGCAGCGAGGCCGCTTCAGCCTCCGCGATAGATCTCGTCAAGCAGCTCCAGATACGGGCACACGCGCACGCCGTTGTCGAGGACCCGCACCGTCTCGCCCAGGTACGCGACGCGCGGGTGGAAAGGTTTGTATCGGCCGATCGTGTCGCCCAGCGAGGAGAGACCGCGCGTGTCGGATCTTGAGACCTGACGGCTCGCCTTGACTTCGATCCCGACGATGTCATCGTCGCGTTCGATCACGAGGTCGACCTCGGCGCCGGCCTCCGTCCGATAGGACGAGAGCGTCCATCCCTTCCTGAGCGCGCGATTCAGATAGATGGCCTGGAGCAGGTACCACTGCTCGAACAGCGGACCAAACTGGTCCTTCGACACGGGACGGCGGTGCACCGACAGGAGGGCATTGCGCACACCGACGTCGAACAAGAGCAGGCGATCCCGCTGCGAGACCCGTCGCGAGATCCGCTGCTTGGGCTGGAAGGGTGGAATCCGAAAGAGGAGCAGCGTGTCCTCCAGGATCTCGACGAAGCGGCGGATCGTCTCCTTGGGGACCTCGGTGTCCGAGGCGATCTTCGAGTAGTTGAGCCACTGCCCGCTGACGATGGCCGACACGTCGAGAAAACGGGCGTACCCGCCGATATTCTTCGTGAGCCCCTCGGCCCGGATCTCCTCGCGGAGGTAGATCTCGGCGTACGTGCCGAGCACGTCGACCGCCTCGTCGCCGCCAAGGAAGATGCCGGGCAGCATGCCCACCTGCAGCGCACGCTGGAGGTCCAACGGACGAGCCAGTTCGTGCACCGTCAAGGGATCGAGGACCTCGAGCACGACGCGTCCCGGCAGGAGGTTGGCGCCACCGCGGCGGAGCTTGCGGGCGCTCGACCCGGTCAGGAGGAATCGGAACCGGCCGCGGAGGTCATCGAGCATCACCTGAACGACGTTCAGAAGGGCGGGGACTCGCTGCACTTCATCGACGACCACGAGGCCGCCCCGCGGGAGGGCCCGGAGCTCATCGCGGAGGGTCGAGGGATCCTTCGAGTAGCGGAGGAACTCGCGCTCGTCGGCAAGGTCGATCGTCTGGAGGGGGCGGAGACGGTCGCAGAGCGTGGACTTGCCGACCTGCCGGGGCCCGAGGAGCAGGACGCTGGTCGTGGACCCGGCGAGGCGTGTGCCGACCAGCCTGTCCAGCATGTGGCCAATTTACGTCGTAATTGACCCACTGTCAAGACGGCCAGGCCAGAGGACCCCCTGCAATACCATTCGTCGCCCGACCTCGGCCTCCCGGGACAGCCTGTGGCGCAAGCCACCGTTCACCACGGAGAACACGGAGATGTCAAACGGGCCAACCATCAGACGATCCGCCGTGTACACCAGTGGATCGTTCAGG
>JACQVC010000492.1 GCA_016209995.1 Gemmatimonadota bacterium | reverse complement strand
CCTCAGACCTGTGGGTGCAGGCCTCGCTCGACTACAAGCAGCGCCTGCAGCAGCTGTTCTTCCCCGAGGGCATCGCCTTCGACGGGAATCGGTTCAATCGAACCGCCGTAACCGCACCGCTCTTCAGGTACTTGGCGCCTGGCGAAGACGTTGAGGAAAGGTTGGTGAGCCGCGTAGGAATCGAACCTACAACCCGCAGATTAAGAGTCTGCTGCTCTGCCAATTGAGCTAGCGGCCCATTCAGGAACTGACCTCGCGGCGAACGGCGCGGGGCGTCGGGGCCCCGCGAGCGAGCCGCGATGCCGGGGGGCAGGAGCCCCCACCTGCGCAGCGCTGAAGCCAGTGGCGACCGGGGCTCCACTCGCGGCGGCGCCTTCCGGGGGGCAGGGGCCCCCGGATCAAACTGGTGCGCCCGACAGGATTCGAACCTGTGGCCTACGGCTCCGGAGGCCGTCGCTCTATCCAGCTGAGCTACGGGCGCGCACCCGCCGCGCGCCGGTGGATGCCTCCCCAAGAAGGCCGCGCGTCGTGCGCGGACCGGCCGGTCACGCTGCGGCCTTTCATTCTATACCAGAGGCGGGTCGGAAGATCCGCCTCTGCCGGCGGGTGATCGGCGATCGAATCTGCCCGCACGACACATAGTCAGCCGGGGTGGGTGCTCAGCCCACTCGCCACGTCCAATCAAGTGCCCACTCCTTGAAGTCGACGCTCGGTCCCCAGAGGCGTCGCGATGTACCAGGAGTTGTCCCAGCGATCGACGACGCCCCCCATCCGATCGCCATACGGCCGATCCGAAGGCGGGAACAGGGGCGTGGCGCCCGCCGCCACAGCCTGCGCGTACAGTGCGTCGGCGTCGGGCGTCATGGCGCGCGCTCCTTTCCAGCTCGGCCCGACGGCGGACCCGCACGGTCCGGGGCCGTAAGCCGGGCGAGTTCCGGGCCGCCCGGTGCGCTCGGCGATCGGCCTCGCGGCCGGCTTGTGCCGGCCGGCCGATCACGGGCATCATAGCGGACCGCGGCGCAGCCAACCGGGCCCGGTTCCGGCGCCTGGTCGCCGTGCCGGCGCCGAGCCCCGGCCTCGCGTACCGCTCATGGACGACACGACCCCTCTCATTCGGACGGCCGACCGGTCCGAGCCGGCATGGGCCGACCTGTCCGACGACCAGCTGCTCGAGCTTCGTTTCTGCGATCTGAATCTGCGTCTGGAGAACAGCTGGCTCGAAGACCGCATCGCCCAGCTCAACAGCGAGCTCGAGGCGTGCGGAATCACCTTCCGCCCGCACTTCTGGATCTCGAACGAGTGGTTCACGCCGGACGATGTCGGCGGCGTCGCCGTGCCGTTCTACCTGGCCCATCCGCGGCTGGCGAAGCTCGAGGAAGCGCAGCTCCTGGAGGTGGAAGGCGGCACGATCCGCTGGTGTATGCAGATCCTCCGCCACGAAACCGGCCACGCCATCGACAACGCGTACCGGCTGCGCCGCAGGCGGAAGCGCCAGAAGCTGTTTGGCCGGTCCTCGACGCCGTATCCCGAGGAGTACCTTCCGCGGCCCTACAGCCGGAGCCACGTGCAGCACCTCGCTCACTGGTACGCGCAGAGTCATCCCGACGAGGACTTCGCCGAGACCTTCGCCGTCTGGATGACCCCCGGGTCGAACTGGCGGGCCCGCTATGTGGACTGGCCCGCGCTCCGCAAGCTCGAGTACATCGACGAGCTGATGCGCCGCATCGGTCCCACGGCGCCGCTCGAGACGACGCGGCGGCGTGTCGATCCGATCGAGCGGTTGCGCCGCACGCTGCGCACGCATTACCGGCGCAAGCGCAAGCACTACGGCCTCGATCATCTGGACTTCTACGACCGCGATTTGCGGCGGCTGTTCACCGACGCGCCCGAGGCGGCACGCAATCCGCCGGCCGCGCGCTTCGTCCAGCGCATCCGCAGGGAGGTCCGCCGCCGCGTGGCGGGCTGGACCGGCGCCTACCAGTACACGATCGACCAGGTGCTCGAGGACATCATCGAGCGCTGCCGCGAGCTGAACCTGCGTCTGGCGGGGCCGGAGGACCAGGCGCGCATCGAGTTCACGATTCTGCTGACGGTGCAGGCCATGAACTACCTGCACACCGGCGGCTACAAGGTGGCGCTGTGAAGACACTCCGCGTGCTGGCGCTGATGCACGACTACATGGTGCCCCCCAGGGACACCTCGGGGCACGACCTCGGCACCGTCAACTGGAAGACCGAGTACGACGTCACGAGCACGCTCGAAGAGATGGGACACACGCTCCTGCAGCTCGGCATCAAGGACGATCTCGGCGTCATCCGCAAGACCATCGAGGAAGAGAAGCCGCACATCGTCTTCAACCTGCTCGAGCATTTCTACGAGGTCAGCGGGTTCGACGCACACGTGGTGAGCTACCTCGAGCTGCTGCGCGTGCCGTACACAGGGTGCAACCCGCGGGGCCTCATCCTGGCCCGCGACAAGTCCATCTCGAAGACGCTGCTCGCCTCGCACCGGATTCCGGTGCCGGCGTTCGCGGTGGTGCCCGTCGGGCGGAAGGTGCGGCGGCCCAAACATCTCGTGTTCCCGCTCATCGTCAAATCGCTGACGCAGGATGCCTCGATCGGCATCTCCCAGGCCTCGGTCGTCGAAGACGACGAGAAGCTGCGGGAGCGGGTGACGTTCATCCACGACAGCGTCGGCACCGACGCCCTCGTCGAGCAGTTCATCGAGGGCCGCGAGTTGTACGTCGGCATTCTCGGCAACGTGCGGCTGACGGTGTTCCCGGTCTGGGAGCTGCGGCTGGGCGCCATGCCGGATGATGCGCACCGGATTGCGACCGAGCGCGTCAAGTGGAGCCCGAAATACCAGAAGAAATACCGGATCCGCTCGGGCGAAGTGCACGACGTGCCGGCCGCGACGGTCGATCGCATCCGGCACGTCTGCCGCCGCGTGTACCGCATCCTGTCGATGAGCGGCTACGGCCGCATCGACCTGCGGCTGGGCGCCGACGGCCGCTTCTGGGTGATCGAGGCCAACCCCAATCCGCAGATCGCCTTCGGCGAGGACTTCGCCGACTCGGCCGAACTCGCCGGCGTCTCCTATCCGGATTTGCTGCAGCGCATCATCAACACCGGCCTGAGGTGGCGGCCGGAAAGACAGGGGTAGGCGGCCGAGCGTCCGGACGCGCAGTGGGGAAGGGCTGAAGGTCCGCGGTGCGAAGCCCGGGCCGCGCAGTCGGAGATCCGGAGTCGGGGATGATACGATGCTTGCTGTGCGCCCGTAGCTCAGCTGGATAGAGCGATTGGCTTCGAACCAATAGGCCGCAGGTTCGAGTCCTGCCGGGCGCACCAGCCTCCGCTCGCGGTGCGATCACGACGCGAGCTACGGCTGGCAGGCCAGGCTACTTGTCCGCCGTAGCTCGAGCACCTCGTTTCGAGCGAAGGCGGACGGCTGGCAGGCCATCCGAGCGCGCTGACGCGCACCTTCAGCTTGTGCTGTACGCGCTG
>JACQVC010000491.1 GCA_016209995.1 Gemmatimonadota bacterium | reverse complement strand
CTCCCCAGCTCGACCCGGGCTCCGGGCGTCAGCCATTCGCCCGGCACATCCGGGACCGCGTTTCCGAACCGGTCGATCAGCACCACCTCGCCCGTCGCCTCGTTGCCCCGCCGCACCGCGCTCGGCAGCGCCAAACGCACCGGATCCCCAAGCGGGGGGCCCAGTTCCTCCAGGGGAACCCCACGGACCAGGTGCCCGGCCGCCGGCGCGAAGACGTCGCGCCCGTGAAAGGTGGCGCTGCATTCGGCTGCGACATACCTTTGATTCTGGAGGGAGACGACCGAAAGGTGCTCCGCCCGAGCAAACGCCAGCGTTCCCACACCGTTATCCGGCGCGACCAGGTATCGGCCATCGAGGGACGCGGCGAGGGCTCGGCGCTCGGTGCCGACTCCGGGATCCACAACCACGACATGCACGCTGCCGCTAGGGTAGCGGTTCCAATAACGGGAAAGGGCCCAGGCCGCCATGCGTACGTCGCCCGGTGGGATGTCGTGCGCGACATCGTCGATCACGACCCCAGCGGCGATGCTGGCGATCACGCCCTTCATCGCGGCCGTATAGCCGTCTCGGGTGCCGAAATCCGTCAGGATCGTGACATGGGACATAGGACGTTCTCACCATGATGAACCGGTTCCTTCAATCCGCCAAGCGCTGGGTCTTCGACCATTTCGAGGCCATTCTGGTGGTCGTGCTGTTGCTTTCTCTCCTGCTGATCAACTTCGCGGTGGTGCAGCGCTACGCGTTCCTGAACTTCTACTACCTACCGGTCCTCGCGGCCGGCTTCTACGTGGGCAAGCGGACGGCCGTGTTGACGGCGCTGTTCATCTCCGTGCTCGTCGGCTACTTCATCGTGGCCGGCCAGCTGGACGTCGGCGGCGGGGCCACCATGGATACATTCTGGAACCTGGTTCCCTGGTCCGCGTTTCTCATCCTGGCCGGCTACCTCGTCGGCACGCTCTCGGAGATCAAGGATCGCCACCTGAAGGACCTGCGCGATGCCCACGTGGCCACGCTCGAGATTCTGACTCGGTACCTCGAGACCGCGGAACGCCACCTCAAGGGACACGCCAAGAGAGTGGCCGACATTGCGACGGCGCTCGGACGCCACCTCGATCTGACGGACGAAGAGCTGCAGGACGTCCGGATCGCCGGCCTCTTTCACGACCTCGGCGAAATCGAGCTGGCGGTCAGCGGGGAGCGCAGCGGCTCGGACGCCACGTCCATCCTCGTGCCCCTGACCCGCGTCCTCAAGAACGCGGGCAACATCATCCGCCGGTACGAGGAATACTACGAGCTGGTGGGTGGGCCATGGGACGTGGAAGACCTCGATATCCCCACCGGAGTGCGCTTAGTCGCTGTCGCCGATGCTTACGCCACGCTCACGGCGGACACACCCTACCGGGCCGCTAAGCCATCGTGGGAAGCGCTCGCGGAGATCGAGCGCGCCGCCGGCCGCCAGTTCGACCGCCACGTCGTCCGGGCGCTGCGGGAGATCGCGCCGACACTCGATCGGGAGCCCGTCGCTACCGTCTAAACCGGGCTACGAGCCTGTCCGAGTACTCGCCCGTTCCCGAGGACTCCTGATCTCGGCGTTCCCGGAACGCGCGCGCCAAGCGATCGCGTCCGCGAGCGCAGCGAGCAGCCCCTCGGCTGCACCCGGAAGCGAGCCGACCGCTAGCCCGCCGTCGCGCTTCAGGTCCACGTTGTGAGAACGGAAAACCTGTAGCGTTTCCGGATAGTCCCGCACCACGACGTGGGCCAGCATGGTCCGCAGTGTGAGGGGATCCACTTTCTGCAATAGCTCATCCGGAACCCGGGTCACCTCGCCGCCGACCCGACTGGCTGACCTTCCACTCGGGTCATCACCTGGCGCGCAAATTCCCGGAGGGCCTTTGCGGCCTGAGACTCCGGCATACCGACGACGGTCGGAATCCCCGTGTCGCCCGCCACTCTCACGGCCGCATCGAGCGGAATGGTCCCCAGGAACGGAACTTTGGCCGCTTCCGCCAGCCGGCGGCCGCCCCCGCTGCCGAACAGCTCGATCGGCTGCCCGCAGTGCGGGCAAAGCAGCGGCCCCATGTTCTCGACCAGCCCGAGGACGGGCGTATGCACGCGCTCGAACATCTTGATCCCTCGGAACACATCACCCGTCGCGACATCCTGCGGAGTCGTGACCATGATGGCGCCGGCCACGTCAATGGTCTGAACCAGAGAGAGCTGAGCGTCTCCCGTGCCGGGCGGCATGTCCACGATCAGGTAGTCGAGCGCGCCCCACTCGACCTGCTCGAGAAACTGCTTCATGATGCCCGCGATCAAAGGCCCGCGCATGATCGCGGGCTGCTCCGAGTCCAGTAGAAAGCCCAAGCTCATCAGGCGCACGCCGTGCGCGACCAGCGGCTCGATCTTTTCCTTCCCTCGCTCACCGCTCACGCGCGGCCGTCCGCGTTCGCCGAACATGATCGGGATATCCGGACCGTAGACGTCCGCGTCGAGGATCCCGACGCGGCGCCCCTCCAGAGCGAGGGCGGCGGCGAGGTTGACCGCCACCATGGACTTGCCCACGCCACCCTTCCCGGAGCTGACCGCCACCACATGCTCCACGTCGGGAAGCAGCCCGGGCCGCGGCGTAGGCGCCGGTACGCTTCCCGGCCGGAGGCCCGGACGAGCCCTCGCCGCCCGCGGCGCGGCCGTCGCCTTCGGCAGCCGGACGTTGACCTTGACCTCGGACACGCCTTCTACGCCCTGCGCCGCTTCGCGCACCTCACGAACCAGCTCTCCAGGGTCGTCCGACCGCAGCTGGAAGGCGAAGCGCACGCGCCCCTCCGCGTTCACCTCCAGGTCCTGAACCTGGCCCGACGAAACCACGCTCTCGCCCGTCCCAGGGTGCTTGATCTGCGCCAGGGCGGACCACACGTGCTTCGTGAGCCGTTCCACTCCGATGTTAGCTCCCATACCTCGCCCTTCCTCTCTTCCTCCCACCCCTCTCCCCTCCCCTTCGCTGACCTCCGCTTCGCTACGGTTTCCCACTATCCGTCCTCTACCTCTCCCAAGAAGCGAAAGGGCGCCCCCTGCAAGGAGCGCCCCAATATGGCGAGCCCGCTTCGATCTAGCGACCTGGGGATTCGTCGCGAAACCCCAGCAGGCCGGCTAAAGGACTCCTACAGCGCGAGCACCTGCGTAACGTCCGGTACCGAACCCCGGATTCGACGCTCGATCCCTTCCTTCAGCGTCATCATCGAGATCGGACACGACTCGCAGGCGCCCAGAAGCCGGAGCTGTACGACGCCGTCCGCCTCGTCGTATTCCACCAGCTGCACGTCGCCACCGTCGACGTGCAGCGCAGGACGGATGGCGCTCAGTACTTCCTCGATCTTCTCGCGAGCGGTCATCCCCTTCGCTCCTAACGGCATCGTCCGCGTCAGTCCCATTTTCGTCGTCCCTCAATCTACCGGTGCCGCGCCCATCGCGTCAACTCGACCGAATTGGCCTGTATTAGCGCAAACAATGAGCTTGCGCCCTACCGGATCGACAGTTACCCTGGAATAGGGGGACCAGGCACTCGCAGGTGGCCGATCCTCAAGTCTGTGGCGCTCTTGAGGGCGGTTTGCTACATTTGTTTACAGCCCCCTGTCGCCCGAGCGCGGTGTCGGCGCGACGCTGGCATGTGTCTTGCCAAAACGGCTTTAGGGCCGTGACTACCAGTCCACACCTGGAGAACTAGGCGCACGGGGATGAGCTCCGAAGCTGCGCTTCGACCGTTTGGCGAGTCGGAGCCCGAGGGTGGGCCGTCGCAGGCTCATCTCACCGACTACTGGCAAGTCATTGCTCGCCGGTTCTGGCTGGTGCTGCTGATCTTCGCGGTCACGACGGCGTCCGCCGTGTGGGCGATCTCGCGCCAGAGAACGTACTACCAGGCGCGCATCGCTCTGCAGGTCAACGACCCCATGCAGCGCACGCGGAGCATCGCGCCGCGGCAGACCTTCAGCGGCATGGACGTGTTCACGGATCCGATCCAGTCCGAGATCCAACTCCTGCACGCCGCACCCGTAGCGAATCGAGTTGCGGAGCAGCTGGGACTCCGCCTCATGCCGGCCTCGCCGGACGTTCCGCGATCCTCCCTGATGCGCGACGTCTACGTGGCCGCAGAGGCGCCGGAAGGCAGCTACCGCCTGGTGTACGACGCGGCCGGGCGGTTGGCCGAGCTGTGGGGTCCGGACGGTATGGTGCTGGGGCGAGCGGCGGCCGGCGAGGTGCTCGAGACGGACGTGTTCCGCTTCACCGTGCAGCCCGCGCCCGATGAGGTACGCGAGCACGCGCTGACGGTTTCATCGTTGGAAGGGGCGTCCGGCATCGTGCGCGGCCAGCTCGCCGCGACTCCCCGGCAGAACACGAACATCATCGACGCGACGTATACATCCAGCGACCCGGTCCTGGCTCCCCTGATCCTGAATGCCACCGCGGAAGCGCTGCGCGCGTATGGCGCCGAGCGCATGCGTGTTTCTTCCAGTGCGGAGGCTCGCTTCATCGAGGATCAGCTCGTCCAGTCGCGCGAGCAGCTCCAGCGCTCGCTCCAGCAGATCCAGGATTTCAAACGGACCGGTGCATTCACGAACCTGAGCGCCGAAGAGCAGGCCCTGCTCGACCGCAACCAGGAGCTGCGTACCCGGATCGAGCAGTTCGATAGCGAGCGCTCGATGTTCAACCGCGTGACCGACGAGGTGCAGTCCGGAGGCATCAGCGAGACGGACTTCGCCAGGTTGTCCACGGAGATCGGCGGCTCGTCGAATCCATCGCTGGGCGCGTACCTGGACGGAGTGCGGACCCT
>JACQVC010000490.1 GCA_016209995.1 Gemmatimonadota bacterium | reverse complement strand
GTGCGCCGCTGTGAGCGCACGGGCGAGGTTGTTCTCGAA
Organism: Gemmatimonadota bacterium; assembly: GCA_016209995.1. Lineage (GTDB taxonomy): Bacteria > Gemmatimonadota > Gemmatimonadetes > Longimicrobiales > Gaopeijiaceae > JACQVC01. The sequence goes on along the minus strand of JACQVC010000490.1, from coordinate 3,967 downwards.
AGCTGCGAATCGCGAATCGTTGGCCAGACCGAACTCGAACACGGCCGTCTTGGGACCGAGATACGTGAAACCCAGCAGCGCCCGTGAAGCATGCACGACACGAACCTGGGCCATGGCCGGGAGCTTCATCTGCTTGATCACGTCCGTGCTGATCTCGATCATCTTGGCGGCGTCATTGATCGAGACGCCGAGCGCGGATTCGGTGTAGCCCTCCAGGTAGGTGATCGTGGCCGTGAAGAGCTGGCCTGGTGTGGCCCGCACATCGCTCAGAATGCATCGCTCCCGGTACTGGCGGAACTGGAGCGCGGTTTTCTGGCCCGGGCTCAACAGCGGAAACCAGAAAAACCACTTCGAAGTCTTGTCTCCCGGCGCGAAGCCCTTCTGGGTGCGGACGATCCACACGGGTTTGGGCGCCGGGTGGCCGGGCTCGTAATCGACCCTGGTACCCACACCCTCCATGGCCATCTGCGTCTTGCTGTAGGCGTCGAAGATGAACTCGTAGTGGTGGAGCCCGCTCGGACTGCCAAAGTCGAAGTGGCTCAGCTTGTGCTTGAGGGCGTCGTGACTGATGTCGTTCACGGGACCGAACTTCAGCTGGTAGATGGGATCCGTCTCGATGGCGACCGCCGTGATGACCCCGAAGGCGCCGAAGCTCACCACGGCCGCGTTGAACACGTCGTCATCCCGCATGCGCTCCGCGTCGACCTCGGCCAGGAACTCATCGTTCAACACGGGATGGGAGGCGCGTTCGATCCACAGACTTTTGCCGCTTCCCGTCACGACCTGTAGCCCGACCACAAAATCCGGCATCGCCCCGAAATTGATGGCTGATCCATGCGTGTTGCCGGAAATGGCGCCGGCAATGGTTTGACCGGCGCCGATTCCAGCGGTCTTCAGCGCTCGCGGGAACCCCGCGGTGGCCGTGACCTCGAGATGGACGTTGAGCTCGCCGACCGAAATGCCGCATTGGGCCATGACGACGTACGGTCTCTTGGCCTGGGGGTACGCGGCTTCGAAGAAGCGGTCGGGGACGTCGAAGCAACCGTTCAGCAGTTTCGTGTTGAGCAGCCAACCATCCGTGATCGCAATGTCGGTGAGCGCCCACCCGGAACCCAGCGCGCGCATCCTCTTTCCCCGCTGTCGCGCCTCCTGCACGAGCCCATCGATCTCGCGCGCGGCTTGCTTCAGCAGCGCGAACCCGCTCGGTTGGGCGCCGCTGAGTACCGAGTTGTCGATGTCGATGAGATCGTCGAGCCGAGCCTGCTGCGTGACGTGGATGTTCTTCCACTTACGGGGGCCGTGTCTCCTGATCATTTGTGGCTCTCAGCGCAAAGTATCCGTCGGGACGGGAGGCCGGGCGCAACGCCAACTCACCTCGAGCGGCACCCAGATTCCCAGTGTTACCACCGCTGCGAGCAGGTATCCGAAGTTCGTGTCGACCCTCACCTCTTCCATCCCCAACCTCTGACCGCTGCCCAGCCGGCAGTTGTCGACCGTCGCGTCCTGCCGAATAGCGCCCCACGCGAACGCATGCAGGGTCCTGTGCTCCCATTCGGTCGCAGGCTGATTACCCAGCTCGCGTCCGCCCGGCCCGCCCACCTGATAGGCGTGGTACGTGTAGCACGCCGTAGCCGACCAGCCGCACGTGAGCGTGAGCAAGAGGGCCGAGAGTTTGGATCGAGCCACCGGGGCAGGACGGATCATGATGGATTCTCCTCTCGATTGCGGAGTTTGGCGGCTTTCACCTGTAGCACGTCCTGGGCCGAGTCTCAGAGGACGGCCGTGGCCGTCGCAACGTGTCGAAATGAGCGTGGCTGGGCGCGCAGCGCCCCGCCGGAGGGGGACTGGGCTGGCTCGGGAAGGATAGGCGCCTACATTGTGGGCATCAAGACTCTTGTCGGCCTGTTCGCCGCCTCGTTCGGTGTGCCAGAAGCCTTGTAGCCGCTCGATCCGCCGCGTATTGTGTTCGCTTGCTGCTCACCTCTGAAGTTCCGGTACCACGCGTTATCACGCGACCGCTCGGAGGGAGGATCCCATGGAATCGTTCGTCGCCAGGCTGCTCAAGGATTACGAGGACGGGAAGTTGAGCCGGCGCCAGCTCATTCAGAGCCTCGCGCTGGCCGTCGTGGCGGGCCCGGCTGCGGCCGCCGCCACGGTCAAGCCTGCGGCGGCCTCCACCGCGAGCGCGGGGGCGCCGTGGCGGACGGTCGGCCTCGGCCACATCTCGTTCTTCGTGTCCGACTACAAGAGAAGCGCCGAGTGGTACGCGGACCTGATGGGGTGGGAGATCCGCAACGACAACGGCCGCCAGGCCAACCTCAGGATCGGCGACTTCGGCAGCATCATCATCCGCAACGTGCGCGCGCCGGGTGAGTACCCGCCCGGGGAGCCGCCGCCCGCCGTGCCCGGTCGCCCGCGCATCACGGGAGTCATCGATCACATCGCCTGGAACGTCCAGCCGTGGAACACGCAGGAAGGCGAGGCGGAGCTGAGACGGCGCGGCCTCAACCCTCGCCCGGATGGGGAAACGTTCCACGTGAAGGATCCGGACGGCTGGGACCTGCAGATCGGCGGGGCGTAGGAAACAGCATTTCAGGCGGAGGTCGCGGAGGGCTGCGGAGACCACACGGAGGACGAGGGCCTCACGGTGGTCTTCGCGGTCGACGCCTCTGATTCTTGACAAAAAGGCGTCGCGCAACTATAAAAACGTAACTAAGATACGGGACGTCGGGCTTTCCCGCCGCCCGCATCTGATTCAAGGTCATTCGCTCCTCTCGACGGTGCCGCGCCTACGCACCGCCCTGATCGAAGGGAGCAGACTATGTGTGGTCTCATCTGTTCACTTAGGACCAAGAACCAATCTTGAGGTGAATTGCGCCCCGCGAGTGAGCCCGCTCGCGGGGCGCGCTGCTTGTTCTAGCAGCGGCGCCCGCTTGCCGCGGCGCCGCTCAGTGCCCACCCGCAACGGAGGAGGGGCCATGTCGACACGAACTATTGTAGGAATCCTTGCGACGCTGGCCTTGAGTGCGGCCACGGACGCGTGGTCGCAGGCGTCAGGCACCGTCACGGGTCTGGTCCGTGACGTGGGGAGCCTGGCACCCGTCAGCGCGGCCCAGGTCTACATCCCGCAGCTCGGGGTGGGGTCTCTGACGCAGGCCAATGGGCGTTACGTGCTGGTCAACGTTCCGGCCGGGACCCACACGATACAGGCTGAACGGATCGGGTACCGGACGATTTCTCAGCAGATCACGGTGGTCGCGGGCCAGAGCGTGGAAGCGAACTTCGCGCTCGCGGAAGACGCGCTCGCGCTGGACGAGATCGTGGTGACGGGCACAGCAGGTCAGGCCCGCCGGCGGGAAGTGGGGAATCAGATCGTGCAGGTCAACCTCGCGGAAGTTGCGGAGCCGGTCCGCGACGTGGGCACGCTTCTGCAGGGCCGCGTGGCGGGCGCGCGCATCGCCATGGGCGGCGGCAGCTCGGGCGGCGGCATGGACATCCGGCTGCGCGGCAACGTGAGCGTCGCCATGAGCAACCAGCCGCTGATCTACGTGGACGGCGTGCGCATGAAGAGCGAGCCGTATCCGCGGCTGGCGTCGGACGACTACGTGAGTCCGCTCAACGACATCAATCCGGACGACATCGATCGGATCGAGATCGTGAAGGGACCGGCGGCCACGACCCTGTACGGCACCGAAGCGGCGGCCGGCGTGATCCAGATCTTCACGAAGCGCGGGGGCCAGGGCGCACCGCAATGGACGGCGGAGACCCAGCAGGGGTTCGCGTACATGCGGCCGTTCGCGACGGACGAGGTCCCCTTCTACTACATCGATCCCGTGATGCGCAAAGGCCACCGGCAGCGCTACAGCCTCAGCGTTCAGGGGGGCGCGGCGGACCGGTTCAGCTACTTCGTATCTAGCGGATGGGAGGACAACCTGGGCGTCGTGAGGAACGACTACGAGAAGCAACT
>JACQVC010000528.1 GCA_016209995.1 Gemmatimonadota bacterium | reverse complement strand
CCAGCCAGATCAGGTCGGCGGTGCGCAGCTCCGCGGCCTGTTTCAGTAGATCCAGCGCGCGCTCCGGCTCGCCCAGCGCACTGTGGACCTGGGCGGTCATGCTCGGCGACGTGTAGCGCTGGGCGGCCTGGGCCGCCAGCTCGTCCGCAATCCCCCTCGCCGCTTGCGTGCGCCCGGCGCGCGCGTAGGCGTACCCTAACGCCGCCATGGCCTCGGGGTTCGTCGGAGAAAGCTCGAGAGCTTCGCGCAGCGAATCGAGCGCCACCGCCGTGCCGCCCCTTTCGACCGCGGACAACCCACGAAAGTAGTGCGCCAGAGTGAACCGGGGATGGTCCAGCAGCACGCGCTCGCACGCTTCGACCGCGCGCCCGTAGTCGCGCGCGTAATAGGCGAGAACCGCCTCGCTGGTCCGGATCGCCGGAGACAAGGGGTCCAGCTGCAGCGCGCGAGTCAGGGCCTCGCCTGCCCGCTGGAAGCTGCCCTGTGGCACCAGCACGTTGAGGGACAACCACTGGAAGGCGGTCGCGTGCTGCGGGTTGCGCGCCAGCGCCTGGGCGAAATCGCGCTCGGCTGCCCCGAAATCCCAGTCGTACACGGCGCGCACGCAGGCCAGCGCCGTCAGCGCTTCGCCCCGTGAGGGCTCGATGGCAAGAGCACGCTCGGCCGCCGCGCGCGCTTGCGGCATGACCTCACGGGGCGGCGCGGCGCCATAGACGCCCAGGATCACGTAGGCATCCGCCAGCGTCGCCCAGGCCAGCCCGAACTGCGCGTCCAGCGCCAGCGCTCGCGTCAACAGCGTCACGCTCTCGCGTAGCGCGTCTTCCGTGCGGCGGTTCCACGCGTACAGGCCGCGCAGGTAGAGGTCGTACGCCTCCAGATTCTCTGTGGGCCGCCGGCTCAAGCGCGCGCGATCCTCGGTGGACACCGTGGTCTCGAGCGCGCTCGCTATGCGGTTGGCCACGTCCGTCTGGATCGCGAAGATATCTTCCATGTCGCGGTCGTACGTCTCCGCCCACAGATGCGTGTCCGACTCCGCGTCGACCAGCTCCGCGACGATGCGCACGCGGGCTGCAGAGCGCCGCACGCTGCCCTCGAGCAGCTTCGCGGCCCCGAGCATGCGCGCGATCTCCCGGCTGCTCTTGCGCGTTTCCTTGAACTGCATGACCGAGGCACGAGAAATGACCTTGAGGCCCGGGATCATACTCACGCGCGCAATGATGTCTTCCGTGACGCCATCGCTGAAGTATTCGTTCTCCGGATCGCCGGATAGGTTCGCGAAGGGAAGGACCGCGAGACTGCGCGGCGGCGCGGCAGCTGGCTGTAGCTCGGGGGCGCTGGGCGTCGTTTCCAGGGGCTCGGTACGCCGAACGCCCATGGCCGTGATGTCGTAGGCCCAGGCGAGCGCTAGCACGACGGGCGCACCCCCGAGGCAGAGCAGGACGGTGAGGGTGTACGTCCACTGCGGCAAGCCGAGCACCGGGAAGATGAGGTCCGCAGCCTGGATGATCACGAAGATCGCCGCGCCGTAGGTCGCCGCGGCGTGGAAGACGTGACGCCGCCTCAGCTCGCGGATCAGGACCTGGAGGCGAGAGACTGCTCTGTGGAGCCCCGCTGCCCAGTCGGATCGCGAACCACCGGAGTAGCTCATCCTTCGAAGATGGCCTTGGCGAGCAGCGCGTGAACGCCTTTCGTGCCGTCGACCGTCTGCGTGACCCGCAGGTCCACGGCCACGGAGCACAGCAGATACGCATCGTCGCGCGTGAATCCACGCTCGCTGACCAGATAGTCGATCATCTCCCGCACCGCCATGCGCGCGGCCTCGTCCAGATCCGGGTGCAGCCCCATCGTGATGAAATGCGTCGGGGTCTCCGCCCGCGGCCAACGCAGCGCCTTCCCTTTCTGCAGCACGATGCGAAAGGTGCCGCGCAGCGACGTCTCGATGGCCGTGCCGCTCACCTCGCCGTCGCCCTGCGCCGCGTGGCCATCGCCGATCGACAGAAGCCCACCAGGCACGAGGACCGGTACGTACAGCGTGCTGCCGGCAACGAGGTCCTTGTTATCGAGATTCCCGGTGTGCGGACCCGGAGGATTGCTCGATATGCGGCCGCTCAGCAGCGGGGGGGCCACGCCGATCGAGCCGAAGAAGGGCGCGAGCTTCACCCTCACGCCCGGGCGGAACTGCAGCGTGCCGGAGCCAGGGTCGAAGCGCAGGAGCTTTAGCCCTGCGTAGGGAAAATCATCGGGGATCGTGCCGCCGCCCGGCAGGAAGCCGGTCACGCCGTACGGGTGCAGGAATTCGATGTTCAGGATCTGCACCTCGAGCACGTCGCCCGGCTCCGCGCCTGCGATGTAGATCGGGCCGGTCATGGGATGCGCGCCGGGTCCGCGATCGGTCACGGCTTGCTCGACGACCTTCAACGTCTGGGGAATCTCGGCGTCGGTCACGCCGGCCATCCGCATCCGCTCCAGACCCCGCGCCACCATCGTCTCCACGATCACCCGGTCCCCTGATTGGACCCGCAGAGCGGGGCGCACGCGCGCGTCGTAGTAGCCCCAGTGGATGTTCTCGGGAGCCAGTCGCAGCTCGTGCGTCTGCTGCGCGCGGGCAGCGGACGACAGGGTCAGCAGCGCCATGAGGGCCAGCACCCCCGGAGCGGTCCGTCCGATCATGGGGACTCCTTGCGTCTGTACGGGAGGATACCTACCCGCCGAGCGATGGGTCAGCGGCGAGGCCGTCTAGGGCTGGCCAGGAAGGGCGCCGCCGCTGCAATCTGGGGCGAAAGTAGGCGCGCAGGGCAGCGGCAGGCAAGAAAACGTGGACCGAGAGCCGAGCTTGTTAGCCCCGCCCGTCGACGCGTCCGAATCGGCCAGGGAGACGCCCTCTCAGACGGGTTGGCGCATGCCGCCGGGTCGATCGTCCTCGCCTCTTGACCAGGGCGCCGTTAGGCGCGAAGAATAAAGGATCACATTGCACCCCACGCGGGAGGTAAAATGGAACGCAGAGCCTTCCTCCGCAGCGGCTTGGCCGCCACGATCCTCGCGCCAAGCACCCTGTCGCTTCCGGATCTGGCGCTCGGCACCCCGACGCTCCGCCGCCAGGCCAAGGGCCCCATCAAGCTCTCGTCGAACGAGAACGCGCTCGGTCTGCCGGAAGGCGCACGCCGAGCCATCATCGATGCGCTGGCTGTCGGCAACCGCTACACGGGCAGCACGGCGGGTATCACCGAGCGCCTCGCCCGCAAGCATGGGGTCCCGGCGGGCACGATCCTGCTTGGCAACGGCTCGACCGAGGTCCTGCAGATGACCGCGCAGGCCGTGGCCGCCGGGCGAGGCGACGCGCGCCTCGTCGTGGCGGATCCGACCTACGAGGCCGTTCCCCGCGATGCGGCTGCCATGGGCGCCGAGGTGAT
>JACQVC010000064.1 GCA_016209995.1 Gemmatimonadota bacterium | reverse complement strand
CACCTGGCCGGCGTAACCGCCCTCGACGAGCTGAAGCATCCGCTCCCGGACGAAACCCTCCAGTCGATTCGCAGGAATCGAGTGGCGCTCAAGGGCCCCCTCACCACGCCGCACGGAACCGGATTCCGCTCGGTGAACGAGGCGCTGCGCAAGGAGTTCGACCTGTACGCCAACGTGCGACCTGTGCGCACGCTGCTACCCGGCGGCCGTTACGAGGACATCGACCTGGTCCTCATCCGCGAAAACACCGAAGGGCTCTACGTCGGCGTCGAGCACTACATCGGGCTGGAGGGCGATCCGAAGGCGGCGGCGGAGTCCGTGATGATCGTCACGCGGTTCGGCGCCGAGCGCATCTGCCGGTATGCCTTCGAGTATGCGCTCAAGCACGGCCGTCGCAAGGTGACGCTCGCCCATAAGGCCAACATTCTCAAGTATACACACGGCCTGTTCCTCGACATCGGTCGCGCGCTGGCGGAAGAGTACAAGGGGAGGGTCGCATTCGAAGACCGCATTATCGATGCCACGGCCATGCAGCTCGTCCTCGATCCCTACCAGTTCGATGTCCTCGTCATGGAGAACATGTTTGGGGACATCCTGAGCGATCTGCTCGCCGGACTGGTCGGTGGGCTGGGCATGGCGCCGGCCGGTAACATCGGCACGGACGTGGCGATCTTCGAGGCCGTGCACGGCTCCGCTCCAGACCTGGCCGGCAAGGGCGTGGCGAACCCCACCGCGCTGCTGCTCGCGGCCTGCATGATGCTCGAGCATCTGCACAAGCAGAATGTCGCGCACCGCATCCGGACCGCGTTGGAGGCTACGATCAGGGAACCCGGGACCCGCACTCGGGACATGGGTGGCACGGCAACGACTGCCGAGTTCACCGCCGGCGTCCTCGCCAATCTTTCGCTCGCCGCGCAGATTCCCGCAGGATGAGCAAAGGTCGCTGGATTCCGCTGGATCATCTGATCTGCGTCCGCTGTCGCGAGAAACGGGACGCCGCGGACCTCGACCGAATCCTCTGGTGTGAACGCTGCTGCGCAGAGGTGCGCCGCCGCGCGACGCTGTGGGGCCGGTTGACTGGTTTGTTCGCCGCCCTCGCCCTCGTTGCCTGGATCGCGCTCGCCGTGCGGCCCCGCTTTCTGGCTGTGTGGGCCACGATCGTGGTGGCCGCGTACTGGCTGGGCAGCAAAGTGTCCCGGGAGATCATCTACGGCGTGATCCGCGTCGCGCACCGACCGGGACACCCCGAGGGGTTGGACCTGTTCAACGGGCAGGGCTGAGCACCACCCCGCCACCTGGCCATTCCCGCCAGTTTTTCCTGGCTCCGCGCTCCGTTATCTTCCTCGCCGTGATGACGCTCCCGTTCCCCTTCGCCGAGCAGAGCTGATATGGCCGGTAAATTCCAGGGAGTGGATTACTACGATGTGGATTCGCTCCTCAGCGAGGAGGAGCGGATGATCCGCGACACCGTACGGACGTGGGTCGACGATGAGGTGCTCCCCATCATCGCCGAAGCCTACATCGCGCGTCGCTTCCCCATCGAGCTGAAGAGTGGAATGGCCGAGCTCGGGATGCTTGGCGCCAACCTCCCCGAGGCGTACGGCTGCGCCGGCCTCAACCATGTGGCCTACGGCCTCATCATGCAGGAGCTGGAGCGCGGCGACTCGGGGATCCGCTCGTTTGCCAGCGTGCAGGGCGCCCTGGTCATGTACCCGATCTTCACGTTCGGCAGCGAGGAGCAGAAACGCGAGTACCTGCCGCAGCTCGCGCGCGGCGAACTGGTAGGCTGCTTCGGGCTCACCGAGCCGGACTTCGGGTCGAACCCCGGCGGCATGCTCACCACGGCGAAACGCAGCGGCAACGGCTGGGCGCTCAATGGCACGAAGATGTGGATCACGAACGGCTCGCTGGCCGATGTCGCCATCATCTGGGCCAAGACCGGAGACGTTGCGGACACCGGCTCGATCCGCGGCTTCATCGTGCCGACGAGCACGCCGGGCTTCACGGCCCGCGACCAGCACGGCAAGCTCTCGCTCCTGGCCTCCGACACCAGCGAAATCGCGCTCAGCGACGTATGCGTACCCGCCGAGGCCGTCCTGCCCGAAAGCCGCGGGCTCAAAAGCCCGCTCATGTGTCTGACGCAGGCGCGCTACGGCATCGCCTGGGGCGCCGTGGGAGCGGCCATGGCCTGCTTCGACGAAGCGGCGAGATACGCGAAGGAGCGGGTCATGTTCGATGGGCCGCTGGGCGGCAAGCAGATCCAGCAGGTTCGCCTGGCTGAGATGCTCACCTCCATCACCCAGGGTCAGCTCCTGGCCCTGCAGCTCGGACGGCTCAAGGACCGGGGCGTCGTGCGGCCTCAGCAGGTCTCACTCGCCAAGCGCGCGAACGTGAACATGGCGTGCAACATCGCCCGCGAGGCTCGCCGCCTGCTCGGCGCCAACGGGATCCTCGTCGAGTACCAGTCGATGCGCCACATGTGCAACCTCGAGTCCGTGTATACCTACGAGGGCACTCACGACATCCATTCCCTCATCCTCGGCGAGGACATCACGGGCATCGCGGCGTATTGAGCGAGTTCTTGTCGTGCGACCCAGCCTCTGTTCCTTGCCTACGCGCTGGTGACATATATCTTTATATCTAGAGAGATAAGGAGACAAGCTGGGCTGTGACTGGGAGCAAGCTTCATGGCGGAAAAAGTGAAGGCTTCGTACTACCTGTCCGGGCGAATCGCCAAAGCGGTGAGGCTGCTGGCAGCGAAGCAGGGTCGCAGTCAGAGTGAAGTGGCGGAGGCCGCGCTGCAGGCTTACGTCGCGGGCCGTGAGGAGGATCAGGAGTGGCTGGCTGCGGCGGAGGCTGCTGAGAACCGAGACGACAGCGCCTACGACAGCAAGGGCGCGGCCGCCGTCCCGACAGGTGCGGCTGGGCCTCCGAGTCTAGCGGGCGAGCCCGCCGCGCTGGTGGACCTGGTGCGCAGGGGCCTCGCGAGGTTCGGAGCACGCAACGCACCATCGCTCTATCCGGCGCTTCCGCGCCTCGCGCCAGAAGGCACGGCGACAAGGCTGCTGGAGGAGGAGCGCGGTGAGCGGTGAACCTGTACGCGGAGTCGAGCGCGGTTCTGGCCTGGCTGCTGGGCGAAGCTGCTGCGGGCGACGTGCGGGAGGCGCTCGGGTCCGCCGAGCGCGTCGTCGCATCCGATCTCACGCTCATCGAGTCTGATCGGGTCCTGATCCGCGCGGTTGTGACGGAGCAGGTCTCGCAGGCCGCGGCCGCGGAGCGCCGCTCCCTTCTCGCCAATGCGTCGGCTCGTTGGGTTCTCCTTCCGCTGGCTCCGGAAGTTGTCGATCGAAGCCGTCGGCCGTTTCTGCGGGAGCCGGTCCGAACGCTTGACGCGATTCATCTTGCCAGCGCGCTTCTGGCCCGCACGGGCTTACCGGAGATCGCTCTCCTGTCTTTGGACGAGAGCGTCAGGAGCAATGGCGAGGCGCTCGGTTTCGTGATCCTCCCGTAGGAGGAGGTGGCACGAGTAGAGCGGCTTGTTCATCCGCGTTGTCTCAGGGGTTGACCCTCGTACCACTTCGGATAGCTTACCTTCGCCCCGCGTGTGTTGGAGGGAGTGGAGGGGAAGCGGGGCTTCGCGCCGCTAGCTCAATTGGCAGAGCAACGGACTCTTAATCCGTAGGTTCTAGGTTCGATTCCTAGGCGGCGCATGAAGTTAACTTTTCGCACCGGGTGAAATTGTGCCGGATCTGTGCCGCAAGCCCACAACGGCACGCTTGGGGTCGTTGTCACTGTGGAAGCGGGCCAGCTTCTCGACGCCCTCACGCAACATCTCCTCGTTGACGATGGCGTACCTATCGAACACGGCGCGCGTCTTGTGCCCGCAAAGCCTCATGGCAACGATCTCCGGGACGCCCGCTCGAACGAGGTTGCGGACCGCTGATCTGCGCAAATCGTGGACCCACGCATCGGGGGCGCCCGCGCGGCTGCACGCGGTTCCCCAAGCCTGCTTGTAGTCGCCGATGCGCTCGCCGTCCCGGTGGAACACCCAGGGCACGATCCGGCCCGTTGCCTTCTCCACGGCCCGCGTCCGCTCCCGCTGTTCGTGCAGAAGCCCCTCAAGCTCGGGGAGCACGGCGAAGGGGAACGTCCGTCCATCGCGATTCTTCGTGGTCTCGGGTTCGAGGCGAACGATGCCCGCGT
>JACQVC010000495.1 GCA_016209995.1 Gemmatimonadota bacterium | reverse complement strand
GAGCTGCCACTGGGCTGCCTCAGCCCACACGGGAGCGCGGCTCTCGACGATCTGAATTCCAGCGCTGTCGCTGACCGATACGGTGGAGTCTCCCAGCCCTGATCCCGGGTCACAGGCCGTGACCAGGCTGATGGCCCCAAGTGACGTGACGATGCGGGCCTGGAGTGTGGAGATACGTGCCTCCGCTACACCGCGCCGCCGCCATCCGTCCCCGCGTCATGTGCGGCAACCGGATGCTCAGCCGCCGTCTGGTGTTGTCCGGCGGAGCTTGGAAAACAAAGGTCCGCGATGACCTCCGGTCTATCCCGAAACACGAGGTGAGCGGTCTCCAGGACGTGGATCACTTCTCGAACCCGCTGGTAGTGGAGCACGTTCTCGATCTTCCGGTTCATCCACGTGGCGAGCAACAGAGCGGCAAGCGGCGCGGCCAGCGGCAACCACACGAGTCGCTGCGTGGCTCCTCCCCTGGTCTGCAAGCCTCCGAGGTACCAGGCCAGGCCAGCGGCTACCACCAGCGCAATGACCGACAGACGTTGAATCGTACGAGCCATGTACCAGGTCGAGGAGTTGAGGCGCACGTGCGCTTCGTTGCGGGCGATCGGCCCGAAGCTACCCGGCGCATGACTGAGGATGCGGAGCTTCAAGGCGTTGATGAACGTCTTGGTTCGCTGCACGCGTTCAGAAGGAGACGGCGAGTGAGCGTCCGCCTTGGCCGCTCCCTGCTCCGGCTGAGCCGGTGCCGTCCAGGGCACCATGGCCGCGAGGTGCCGTAAGCCCCGATTCTGCAGGTACGCCTTCAGGTTGAGGTATGGAAACTCGCATTCAGGCTCGGTCCGAGCTACCCACTGCTGGTTGGCGACGGAGTCCCGAATCCTCCGGAAGCTCCGCTTGTCCGGTACCTTGATGTCCTGACGGTAGAACAAATGCCCCAGGACGTACGCCACGATTACAGCCCACACGCCAAGGGCGAGCTCGAATCGGTCTGCGAACTCGAGGAAGGCAGACATGACCGCGATCTCCAGGCCGGCCGCTTCCGGAACCGTAATCCGCGCGATCTCGACGAAGGAGACAGCGGGCCAGAGGAGAACCGCACCGGCGATACCGACGAAGAGCGTGCCCGGCAGAAGATTCCCCAAGACATCGACAATCACATCCCGAAGGATGACGCCCCTGAACCTACTCTCCGGTACCATATCCTCTCACCGGCGAAATGTCGCGACGGAACATTGCCCGCCGAGTCTGCTGCCACGGCAAAAGCGGCGCGACTCAGCGGCCTGAAGGGTGAGCGGCCACGCCGGTCCGCGCGATCGACGCAGAAGACCAAAGGCGCCAGCACAGCGTAGTCGAATTCGGTCTTGAGCAGACCGCCTGAAGCGCATATTAGGCGCCGTACCAACCCGGCGTCCGGCCCGGCTCAACGCTCGCGACAATCAATAATCTGAGACCTACAGATCTTCAGCCTTCAGGCCAGTATGCTTCGCGAGCCGAGCCAGCAGGCGAGGACCCAGCTCTTCGGTGTCGTGGAAGGCAAAAACCACATCCGGCCGGTCCGACCGGGGAGAGAACGCGGTGGGATCCCGTCTGACGCTTCACGGTCCAGCCAATACGCAGAAGAGCCGCGAGCACGCGCTTCGCCCGCGCGCTCGGCCATAGGCTCATGCCGCAGCAAAGTATATGTTGAGAATCTCCGAGCCCGCTTCGCCGTGCTCCAGGCGATCCGCGACCGCCCGGAGCGCAAGGGCCTGGACCTTAGCCTTGGCTTCCGCTTCAGTGTCGCCGTACGCCAGAACACCCGGGAGGTCCGGAACCTCTGCTATCCAGCGGCCGTCTTCTTCGCGCTCAACCTCAACGGCGAAGGTCATCGCTGACTCCCCATGTTTCAGAAACTCAAAGGCCGAACAAAATCTAGTCCGTCCAGTCGTCGACTGGTAGGTCATGAGCGAGAACGCCCGCCGGGGCCCCGGGAGAGGATGATCTGTGGCGGGCGCTTTGCAGTGCGTATGTGGAGTTGCAGGCCCTCGTCCGGACTCGCGTTGTTTTCCCCGCCGAACCGCGAAGGGCAAGCCGCGCGTAGCGCGGCGCAGCGATCAGCCCAGTGTTAGGCGCTGGTGCGGGCACCGGAGCACTGTCACTGCGGCGGTCCTGGCGCATGGGTGCCCGACCCATCACGAAAATGTTCACGGCAGCAATCCGGCTCGTGTCTATTCTTGAGGCTCTTCGAGTACCTGTTGAGCCATGTGCCGAACGTGGAGGACATGCACCTCCCTTCCGCGAATCGTGAAGAGCACGCGGTAGGGCCGAACGAGCAGATGACGGATCTCCTCGGCGAAGAACTGATCCTCCGGTGCGATAGGGCAGCGCCGCGGCATGCGATCCAGCTTGGAAATGGCGTCCTCGAGTCGGTTGTACCAGATCACGGCCCGATCCGGCGAGGCCTCTCGGAATAGATAGAGATACGCCGCCTCGATGTCCGCGTCGGCTGTGGGTTGGACGAGGCCGTCGTACTTCAAGCCGTGCGAGCAATCTTATGCTTGCGCCGGATGCCCTCGAGCACCTCGCCCGCCGGACGACCCTCCCCTTTGGCCATGGAATCGAGGCCGCGACGAATGCCCACGAGCGCCTCGGCTCGGTCGAGCGCGTCCAACAGGCGCTGGTACGAAGCCGCATCTTGGACGACAACCTGCGCACGGCCGTTCACGGTGAGGACGGCCGGTCGCCCGGTGCGTTTGAGTCGGCGAAGATGCTCGCGTGTGTTGCGTTGGAAGTCGCTGAGCGAATAGATGTCCTTGAGGCTAATCACCGCAGGTCTCCCGGTTGCTGGTAATTTGCTGCGAATTCAATGTAGCACAAGTACCGAGAGCCTTCAAGCTTGGCGGCAAGAGCCACGCGCTGGGCCAGTGCCCGCACTTGCGCATAACGTCTACGCGCTAACGAAGCCCGCCGCCTACGACTGGCTCCTTGCCTTCGAAGATATCACCG
>JACQVC010000517.1 GCA_016209995.1 Gemmatimonadota bacterium | reverse complement strand
TCTTGGACACTACAGTAGCTGCCTTTCATCGAATCGACCGCGCCGGGGGGGTTCCCTCCTCCACGGTCGAGCACACGCCTTACGTGGCGCGCTTCGCGTGGAGAACGCCTGTGATCGTTTCTGTGATCGCTTTGGTGGCGATTGTGGGATACTGACGGGCACTGGTGGCGATCAGCCAAAGGTCGACAACCAGCTACAACGGAAGGATTTACCGCACTTCGTCGGGGCGTAGCGCAGCCTGGTAGCGCGCCTGCCTTGGGCGCAGGAGGTCCCGGGTTCGAGTCCCGGCGCCCCGACCACTTGCCCACGCAGTCACCTCACTGACACCCACGGGAACTCCCTGGATCACCGGCACGCGGAATCAGAAACGCTGGAAGACACACGTCGGCACGGCGACAGCCCGGCTGAAGGGCCACGACGGCCGATGAAACCGCTTCCCGGAAAGCCCGCGTCTTTCAGTGCGGGTCGTGACGGAGGCGAGCGAGCGCGTCGGTGGCCCGGCGCAGGGCCTCGCGAAGCGCCGTGGTGTCCTGCGGCTCCCGCCGATCGGCCGTCAACACGGCGACCTGAATGGCATCGGCCAGCTGGGCAAGGACGGCCTGAAGGAACGGATCGTGCAGGTGCGCAGCCTCAGCGACAATCGGCGAATTGGCAGCAGACGACGACATGACTTCATTATCGGCCAACCGAGCTGAATCGCACCGGCGGACCCACGAAACTATGCAACACCAGGGTTGCCTCCTCCTGAGGCTCCGCCGCCGGGGCGAATCGATTTGAGTCTTCCCGGCATTTCTGCGAACATATCCGACCGAAAAGGTCGGTTTAGGGAGAGGGAGGCCGTGGCTGACACTGACCGTGGGAAGCTCATCGTCATCACCGCACCACTTACCGAGATCATCGATCACGCCGGCTACTTCATCCAGATGAGCATGGCCTCGCTGCCGATCTGGCTCGAGGGCATCATCAACCGGAAGTATCCGCAGTGGCGGAACGTGGACTACAACGGCGACGGGTCGGCGCGGATGATGCCGGCCGGCGCGCGGCTGCTCGAGGTCTCCCTGCTGCGCCATTATTCCGCTGACGACGTGGTTTGCTGCTATCCGGCCGACCTCGCGACGTTCGTGGGCCCGCGGACGCGGGTTGTCGCCGTCTCGACGCACAATCCGCTCGGCGTCACCTTTGCGGCCGGCGTCTACACGTCGATCTTCGGCTCCAGCAAGATGCCCATCAACTCCCATTACACACGGGAGTTGTTTGCGGCGATCAAGTCGAACCCCCACCGCAGCGCCTTCAAGGTGATCGTCGGCGGGTCGGGAGGGTGGCAGATCCTCCAGACCAACACCCTCGAAGAGCTGGGGGTCGACTGCGTGGTGGAAGGGCGCAGCGAATCGGCCGAAACGATGGCGCTCTTCGACAGGGCCATCCGCGGGGAGACCCTGCCACGCCAGCTCGAGGTCGCGCATCCCCGCGACCGCGACGCCATCCTCTTTCCCGACAGGCGAACCACCTTCGGCGTCGTCGAGATGACGACCGGCTGCGGCCGGCGCTGCCAGTTCTGCCTGCCGGACCTGAATCCGCAGATCGACCTGCCGAAGGACAAGATCCTCGGCGCCGTCCGCGCCAACGTCCGGGACGGCAACAAGCAGATTTCGCTGGCGACCGAGGACATGTTCATCTGGGGCCAGGTCCACACCGACACGCCGTTCTACTTCCCGAACCGGGAGGCGCTGCTGGATCTGTACTCGGCGGTGCTCCACACCCCCGGCGTGGAGCAGCACGTGCTGAGCCACTCGACGATCGCGCCGGCCGTCGTCGATCCGGTGCTCATCGAACGGCTCTCGGACGTGCTGCTCGACAAGAGCCCGATTCGCCTGTCGACGCTGAGCACGCATCCCGAGCGCCGCGCCCTCGTGCCGCTCATCGGCCTCGAGACCGGGTCGGTGCGCATGGCCAAGCAGATCATGCCGAGCAAGGCGGTGCCGTTTCCGGTCGATGACTGGCCCAGCGTGTTCGTGCGGGGCCTGGAGATCTTGAACCGCCACAACTGGTTCCCCGCGGTCACGCTCATCGTGGGCAACCCCGGCGAAACAGACGAGGACAACCGCGCGACGCTCGATCTCATCTACGAGGTCGAACGACGGGGCCTGTTCGCCTTCTTCATCCCGTCGGTCTTCACGCCCCTCCACGACACGCGCATGGAGCAGAAGAAGGGTGTGACGGAGACCGCGCAGCTCACGCCGCTCCAGTGGCAGCTCATGATGAAGTGCTGGAAGATGAACCTGCGGCCGGGACAGGCCAGCTGGTGGGGGCCGACGGCCTGGCGGCTGGGCGCCCTCGGCCTGTGGGCCTGGAAGCTGCGCACGCTGAACGGCCCGGGCTTCACCTGGCCGCTGATGATGTTCGCCAGCGCGCTGCCCGAGCACGTCATGGGGAAGATGGGCAAAATCCACGTCGGCCGGCCGCTGGCGATCAAGACGCGGAAGGAACTGCTGGCCACGGTCCGGCCCCAGCACTGGAAATACCTGCGGGCCGATGGCGGCGATCTCCCCGATGGCCCCGCGCCGCTGGCGCCGCCGGCGAACCGCGGTGCGCTCGAACTCGTTTCCCAGATGCCGTAGGAAGCACGGCTGTCTTGCTAGCGTGAGGCTTCGAGCCTGGCGGCCAGCTCGACCACGGCCCGGGCCCGCCTGACGAGGGGCGGATCGATCATCCGGCCCTCGAACTCGATGACGCCCCACCCGGCGGCGCGCGCCGATTCGGCGGCCGCCAGGAGGCGGCGGCTCCAGTCGATCTCGTCCCGATCCGGCGTGAAGATCTCGTTGGCGAGCGCCACCTGCCGCGGCAGGAGGCACATCTTGCCCGTATAGCCGAGGCTGCGGCCTTCCACCGCGTCCCGTCGAAACTGCGCCTCGTCTCGGATGTCGACGACCACCTGATCGAGCGCCGCCAGGCCGGCAGCCTTGGCCGCGATCACCACCTGGGAGCGCGCGTACAGCACCTCGCGCCCCTCGGGCGTGCGCCGCCCGCCGATGTCGCTGATGAAGTCCTCGCCGCCAAAGGCGAGCGCGTGGAGACGCGCGTCGCTCCTGGCCAGCTCATGCGCGTTGATCACGCCGGCCACGGTTTCAATGAGGCCAATCAGGATCGGCGGCCGCCGGTCTGCGGGGCGAGCCGCGCGGTCGAGCGCGGCGGCGATCGGCTGCAGTTCGGCCGCCGTCGTCAGCTTCGGGATCACCAGCCCGTCGACGTCTGCCGCCAGCGCCGCCTCCAGATCGGCGGGCGCATGCGGCGACGCCGGCGCGTTGATGCGGACGAGCAACAGCCCGGGCATCCCCCGGGCGCGCAGGCCGGATACGACAGCGGCGAGGCCGCTTCGCGCCGCCGCTTTCTCCTGCTCCGGCGTGCCGTCCTCGAGGTCGATCACCGCCGCGTCGGCGCCCGAGCGCGGAAACTTGGCGACGAGATCCACGCGATTGGCCGGCGCGAACAGAAGACTGCGAATCACCATGCGGGCCCCAATCCCCAATCCCGGTAGATTCGATCCTATGGTAACGTGCGCACCATGCCGGGTCTGTACTACGAACAGTTCACCGTCGGCCAGGTGTTCGCCCACCCTTGGGCCCGCACGGTCACCGAAGCCGACAACACGCTCTTCAGTCTGATGACGATGAACCCGCAGCCGCTGCACCTCGACGCGGAGTCGTCGGCCAAGACCGAATTCGGGCAGCGGCTGGTCAACAGCCTGTTCACGCTCGGCCTGATGGTCGGCATGTCGGTGAACGATACGACATTCGGCACCACCATTGCGAATCTTGGATTCACCGACGTCCGGTTTCCCAAACCGGTCTTTCACGGGGACACGCTCAAGGTCCGAACGACAGTGGAGTCGATGCGGGAAAGCAAATCGCGTCGGGACGCCGGGGTGCTCGTACTCCGGCACAGCGCCTACAACCAGCGCGGCGAGGAAGTGGCCACCTGCCTGCGCACGCTGCTGGTCCGTCGTCAGCCGACCTCCGCGAGCACGAGCGACTGACGGAATCCGCCACGCGTTCTGGCGGGGCTCTGCCGCACCAGCGGTACAATGAGCCGATGCCTTTGCCGCGCCCTTCGGTCGCGCTGCTCGTCGGCGCCCTTGCCGCCACGGGCTCGGCGCAGCCGGCCTCGCCGCCCCGGGATCTGCCCGAGGAGGCGCGCGTCCTGCTGCGGCGCGACCTGCAGTTCGGCGATTCGAACATCGACGCCCTGATGCGCGGACAGATCATCAGAAAGACGCTCGACGCCGCCCATC
>JACQVC010000484.1 GCA_016209995.1 Gemmatimonadota bacterium | reverse complement strand
TGCGTGCTTGTGGCCCAGGTGTTGGAGCAGAGGCGCGACGTCGTTCGTGGTGAGCCTCAGCACACCCAGTGCGATGAGCCGCTGGGCAGCATCGACGTCATCTACGGTCCAGACGCCCAACTCGACGCCGAGCTCGCGGGCGCGGTCCACGAGACGCGGCTCCTGCAGGAGAATATGGTAGTCGCACGCGATGATGGCGTTGCCCTGCGCGTGCGCATCTTCGAGCGCGGGCTCGAAGCGTGCGGTCCGCTCGACCACGTAGCCGATCGCCAGGTCCGGGTCAACGCGACGAATGCCGCGCAGCAGATCCCAGGTCAGCGAGATCATGACGCAGGCGCGGCCGAAACCCCTCTCCCGGATCATGCTCGTGATGACCTCGAGGTCCGCATCCGCGCGCACGCCCTTGATCTCCGGGTAGATCCACGGCACGCGGCCCAGCGCGGTCTCGAGGGTCTCCTCCAGCGTGGGGATCCGCTCTTCGCGGAACTCGGGCGAGAACCAGCTTCCGGCGTCCAGCCGTTTCAGCTCGGCAAGGCTCTTGCCCTCGACCGGGCCGCGACCGTCCGTCGTGCGCTCCAGCGTGTCGTCGTGGATCACGACCGGCACGCCGTCCGCGCTCACGTGCACGTCGAACTCGAGGCCGTCCACGCTCCACGCGAGTGCTTCCTCGAACGCAGCCAGAGTGTTCTCGGGCGCGATCGCGCTGTAGCCGCGATGAGCGATGACCTCGACTTTCAAGCGATCAGTCTCCTGCTACCACGCTGGGGAAATGCTCCTTCGCTCGTTACCGCTGGGCCGACCGTGGCTCGGGAAGGCTGGCCGCCGTGGTGCGTCCCCCCGCGAGCTGCCGGTCGAAGTCGGCCGCTTCCGCAAAGCGGCGGACGCTGCCCTCCAGGTTCTCGATCTGCTGTTCCAGAAGCGCGACGCGACGATTCAAGATTTCCACGTCCTCGCGTGACTGGCGCCCTTCACTCCAGCGCGAGAGCGACTCCACCACCGGCTTCAAGGCAAACCGCATGGTCAGGCCGGCAATCGGGATGAGAACGGTGAGCGTTCCCATAAAGACGGCCACGACGGCGGTAACGTCGATAGGCTCGACCATCTCTGCCTCCACCGTCGGCGGAATACCGCCTGTTTGGGGTTCGCCCGTTCCTACGTAGGCTGCACTACGCGCCCGTCACCCGCAAGGATTCGCTGGTTGCCACGATACCCTCCCACTCCCTTGCCAGCGGTCCGGCGAGACCATAGGGTGACCGCCGTGCCAACCCTCATGATCCGGCCGCTGCCGCGAAAGCAGCGCGCCCGGGCGAGCGCCCCGGGAATCCGGCGCCACACCGCGGTGAAGCGTGGGGACACGCGCGGTTGGCGCCCGGTCCGCCCGGTCCGGCGGCCGGTCGCCGCCGCCGCCCTTGGGCTCTGCGCCGCCCTGATCGGCTGCGGGGACGGCCCCGTCGCGGAGGACGAGCCGGACTCACCGGCACTACGCGTGGAGCTCGTCGCCGACGGGCTCCAGGCGCTCACACACCTCACCTCGCCGCCCTCGGATCCCCGGCTGTTCGTGGTCGAACAGCGGGGCCGTATCCGCATCATCGATGCCGGTGGCACGCTGCGGACGACTCCGTTCCTCGACATCACGGATCGGGTGTGTTGCTGCGGGGAGCGAGGGCTCTTGAGCGTGGCGTTTCACCCCGGATACGCCAGCAACGGTTGGTTCTACCTGAACTACACGGACGCCCAGGGCGACACGCGGGTCGAACGCTACACGGTGTCCTCCGATGCCAACCTGGCCGATCGTGCCTCGGCGAAGCTGATCCTGAGGGTCGAGCAGCCGTTCGCGAACCATAATGGAGGGCTCAACCTCTTCGGCCCCGACAGGATGCTGTACATCGGGATGGGCGACGGGGGCAACGCGAACGATCCACAGGGCCACGGTCAGAACCGGGGCACGTTGCTCGGGGCGCTGCTGCGCATCGACGTGGACGGTGGAGACCCCTACCGCATTCCGCCCGACAACCCGTTCGTCGCGACGGCGGGCGCGCGGGGCGAAATCTGGGCCCTCGGGCTGCGCAATCCGTGGCGCTTCGCGTTCGACCGGCAGGCCGCACACCTCTACATCGCCGACGTGGGCCAGAACCAGTGGGAAGAGGTGAACCGCGCTTCGGCCGGCCAGGGCGGCCTGAACTACGGTTGGAACGTCATGGAAGGGGCGCACTGCTTCCGAGCGACTACCTGCAACCAAGTGGGCCTCACGCTGCCGATCGCGGAGTACGGGCACTCTGCCCAGGCGTGCTCGATCACCGGCGGCCACGTGTACCGCGGCGCGGCGATTCCAAGCCTTGCCGGCCAGTACTTCTACGGGGACTACTGCGGTGGCTGGGTCCGCAGTCTTCGGGTCCGGAGTGGTAACGACGTGGAGATTCACGAGTGGGAGCTGGGCAGCCTGGGGAACATCACTTCCTTCGGCGAGGACGCGAGGGGCGAGCTGTACATCCTCACGGAGGGCGGCCGCATCTACCGGCTGGTGAGCGGAGCCTGAATGCGCACATGATGACGACGCGAAAACGTAAGCTCCTGGGTCACCACGAAGGCCTGGGCTGCGTGCTCAACCTGGCGGGCGATTACGACTATCTGAGCAAGGGATACTACTTGTCGCAGGAGGCCGAGGCGGACGGGCTGTGCGTCCACCCCACGTGTGAGGAGATTCTGGACGCGTACGTGACCCCCCTGCTGCTGGAGAAAGCCAGCCTGGCCGGCCTACGCGTCGCCAAGCACTACAT
>JACQVC010000479.1 GCA_016209995.1 Gemmatimonadota bacterium | reverse complement strand
TCGTCGCGATCTACGGGCTCCTGTTCGGGGCGGCCTGGCTGGCGCTGTACATCTTCGAGTTCTTGCCGCGGGGCGCGCCTACGCCGTGAGAGGATGCTGATGAACCGTAGCGAAGCGAAGGTCAGCGAAGGGGAGGGGAGAGGGGTGGGAGGAGGAGAGGAAGGGCGAGGTGTGGGAGCTAGGGTCGAGCTATACGAGAAGATCTGGATGTGGGGGGCCGCCGGGCTGGTGGTGGTGTTCATCGGCGCGGTGGTCTACACGGCGGCGGCGGGGGCGGTGCACCCTCCGAGCCACGTCGAGACCATCGATCCGCAGACGGCGAGGACCGACCCGCGGTTCGCGAGCCCGGGAGTGACGGAGCGGCCGGACGGCACGGTGGAGGTGGTGCTGCTGGCGCAGATGTATGCGTTCCTGCCGACTGAGATCCGGGTGCCCGCGGGTCGGCCCGTCACCTTCCGCATGACGAGCCCCGACGTGATCCACGGCTTCCAGGTCGTGGGCACGAACGCGAACGCCATGGTCATGCCCGGCTACGTGACCGAGTTCACCGTCACGTTCCCGCAGCCGGGTGAGCATCTCATCGTCTGCAACGAGTATTGCGGGCTGGGCCACCACGTGATGCACGGCAAGCTCGTGGTCGAAGGCGAAGCGCCTTGAGCGCCGACCGCAGCGGTGCGTTGCCCACAGCGCGCACGACCCTCGAGCCGCGGGTCGGGGCGCCGGCCGCGTCGCCGTCTTACCGACTCGAGCTGGCCAACCTGTCGGTGGCGGTTGCGGCATTCGGCGTGGGCGCCGCGATGGCGGTGATGCAGGCGCTTTCTCGTGCGAACCTGGCCCTGCCGCTACGCTCGCCCGGGGTCTACTACCTCTCGGTGACGGCGCACGGGGTGCTCATGGCCCTGGTGTTCACGACGTTCTTCATCATGGGGCTCGGCTACGTAGTTTTGCGGGCTGCCCTCGGTCGCGATCTCGTGAGCGAGCGATTGGGCTGGATCTCGTTTTGGGTGGCGCTAGCCGGCACGGCGGCCGCGACGGCGGCGATCCTCAGCGGCACCAGCTCGGTGCTCTACACGTTCTATCCGCCGTTGCAGGCGCATCCAGCCTTCTACATCGGCGCGGCGCTTCTGGTCGTGGGCTCGTGGGGTTGGTGCGTCGTGATGGTCCGCACCTACCGTCATTGGCGGCGGGACAACCCCGGGACCGCGATCCCGCTGCCGGTCCACGGCATGCTGGCCACGGTGATCATCTGGCTGCTGGCCACGGTCGGCGTGGCGGCGGAAGTCGTGCTGCTGCTCATCCCGTGGTCGCTGGGGCTGCGCGAGACCGTGGACCCGGTCTTGGCGCGCACGCTCTTCTGGTGGTTCGGGCACCCACTGGTCTACTTCTGGCTGCTGCCGGCGTACGTGGTCTGGTACAGCGTGCTGCCGCGAGTCGCGGGCGGGCGGCTCTTCAGTGATCCGCTCGCTCGCCTTGCCTTCGTGCTCTTCATCCTCTTCTCGACGCCGGTCGGGCTCCATCACCAGTTCCTGGACCCCGGGATCCCGGCGGGCTGGAAGCTGGCTCACACGGTGAGCACCTACGTCATCCTGTTTCCCAGCTTCCTGACCGCGTTCACCGTGATCGCATCGCTCGAGGTGGCGGGACGCCTGAAGGGGGCCGCCGGCTGGTTCGATTGGATCACGAAGCTGCCCTGGAGCGACCCGCTCTACAGCAGCGTCGCCCTGGCTATGCTCACGTTCGCCGTCGGCGGCTTCGGCGGCGCCGTGAACGCCGCGTACGCGATGAACGCGATGGTTCACAATACGGCGTGGGTGCAGGGACACTTCCACCTGACCGTGGGGACCGCCGCGGCGCTCACCTTCATGGGAACGAGCTACTGGTTGCTGCCGCGGCTGACCGGCAAAGAGCTTCGCTTCAAGGGCGCGGCTCAAGTCCAGCCGTACCTTTGGTTCGCCGGCATGGTGATGTTCGGCGTCGTGAACCACGTCACCGGCATCATGGGAATGCCGCGGCGCCTCTACGAGGCGAGTTACGTCGGCGCGGAGGCGGCCGCCCGCTGGAGCGAATGGACGGCGATCTCGGCCGTCGGGGGAGTAGTCCTTTTCGTCAGCGCGATGCTGTACATCGCGGTGATGGTCGGCACGTGGCTCTGGTCGAAGCCCGGCGCCGCACCGGCCATCGAGTTTGCTGAACCACTCTCGCCGCTTCGCGAAGACCGCGGCGTGTGGGACCGTCTCGGCCTATGGACGATCCTCGCGATCGCGCTCGTGGCGATCGCTTACTTCTACCCCATCGGCCAGCTGCTCCGGACCGAGCGCTTCGGATCGCCGGGGTTCAGGCCGTTTTGACAACGAGAAAGGATTGCGACCATGCGAACCGTTCGAGATATCATGCACAAGGATGTGATCGCCGTTCCGGCCGATATGTCCGTGCGCGAGGTCATTCGCGTCATGGCGGACAACGAGATCAGCGGCGTGCCCGTGATCGACGAGGCGAAGAACGCGGTGGGCGTTATTTCCGCCTCCGACATCGTGCGCCTCGCGGCGAGCGAGCTGGAGATCCCCACCGGCGAGGCGATGCTGGACATGGCCTCGGAGGAAAGCGAGCTGCCCGAGCCGCAGGAGGATGAGAGCGGCGAGCCGCGCGCCTACTTCGTCTATCCCGACACGTCGCCGCTGCTGGTCGTGCCGCGGATGCAGAAGCTGGCGGTGTCCGGCTTCGATGAGATGACCGCCGCTGACATCATGACACCCGCTGCGTACTCCGTCTCGCCGGAGGTGACGATCTGGGAGATGGCTCGGTTTCTCGTGAAGTCACGGATCCACCGTGCGCTGGTCGTGGAAGATCGACGCTTGGTGGGCATCGTCACGAGCTTCGATGTGCTGCGCGTCGTGGCCGGCGACGCGGAGGCCACAGCGGAAGCGAGGAGTTGAGCCATGGCTACTACCGCCGTAGCGCCAGCGACGCAGCTCGGGCGAGTCCTCGTGGTCGGGGACGAGCCCATCGTGCGGGACCTGCTCAAGGACGTCCTGACGGAGCAGGGCTATCAGGTCGATGCGGTCGAGACCGGTGAGTCGGCGCTCCAGGCGCTGGACGCACACCTGTATGACGTCGTGCTCGTCGACCTCAACCTGCCGGGCGCGCTCCAGGGTCTCGATGTGCTGTCGGCCGCGCCGGCCGTTCAGACCGACGCGCAGTTCATCGTCATGACCGCCTTCGGCTCGATCGACACCGCCGTCGAGGCCATGAAGCTGGGCGCCTTCGACTACATCAACAAGCCGTTTCGGGCCGAAGAGCTGCTGGTCGTGCTCGAGCGTGCGCGCGATGAGCTCGAGTTGAGGCGCGAGGTGGCCCAGCTCCGGCGCCGCGCCGGCGAAGGGGTGCGCAAATCGATCGTGGGCAAGACGCCGGCCATGGAGCGCGTCTTCGACCTGATCGAGCGCGTGGCGCCGACTCGGGCGACCGTGCTCGTCCTCGGCGATACCGGTACGGGCAAGGAGCTGGTGGCACGCGCCATTCACGAGCTGTCGGACCGGGCGCGCCGGCCCTTTGTGGCCGTGAACTGCTCGGCGCTGCCCGAGACGCTCCTCGAGTCCGAGCTGTTCGGCCACATGTAAGGCTCCTTTACCGGCGCCATTCAGAACAAGCGGGGTCTGTTCGAGGAGGCGGGCGGCGGCACGCTCTTCCTGGACGA
>JACQVC010000478.1 GCA_016209995.1 Gemmatimonadota bacterium | reverse complement strand
GTCTTCCTCCCACCCCTCTCCCTTCCCCTTCGCTGACCTTCGCTTCGCTACGGTTCACGCGATCTCCTCCCTTCCCAGCGGGGCGCTGGCCAGCTCAACGGAGCCGCCCAGCACGCGGCGGCGCAAGCCCTCTTGATCCAGCACGACGAGGGCCCCGTCGGCCGCGATTCCTACAGCCCAGCCGGACACCCCGGTCGACGTTCTGACCTTGCGGCCGCGCAGCACATCGAAGCGCGCGACCTCTCGGGCCAGCTGCCGCTCGAGACGCCGAGGCAAAGGAACCAACCAGCGCTGGATCCCACGCAGCAGCTCACCTGCCAGCGCAGAGCGCGGCACAGGTTTTCCGGTGGCCAGCAAGATCGAGGTAGCCGTCTCGCGGATCTCGGGAGCGAAATGCTCCTGCCGCTGCAGGATGTTGAGTCCGATGCCGGCGATCACAACCTGGGCACCGTCCCCGATCTCGCACAGTATGCCGCACACCTTTTTGCCGCCCAACAGCACGTCGTTGGGCCATTTCAGGCCGGGCGCCGCCGGCGCCGCCACGGACTCGAGCATGCGGGCAACGACGGCACCCAGGGCGACGGACAGGAGAGGTGAGGCCGCACCCTGATCGAGGCGGAGGATCACGGACAGCCAAAGGCCGAGGCCCGCCGGCGAGGCCCAGAGCCGGCCACCTCGTCCACGACCGGCCGTCTGCTCGTCGGCGATCACCGTGGTCAGACCCGCGGCACCGGCCGCAGCCAGAGCGAGCGCCCGATCATTCGTGGAACCCAGAGATGGGTGGATTTCCAGGGCTGGGATTCCCCAATCGTCGCGCCACTTCTCGACTGGCCTGTCTTCCCATACGTCGAGCGGTGCAGACATTGGGATCGTCACTCGACAAGTAGCGAAAAGTCTGCCGCGGGCGCCGAGTGCGTGAGCGCGCCGACGCTGATCAGGTCGACGCCCGTCTCGGCGATGGCTCGAACGGTGGCGAGTGTCACGTTCCCCGACGCCTCGAGCTTGGGAGTCGGTCCCGCATGCAGGCGGGTCCGCCGGACGGCTTCCCTCATGGCCGCCAGATCGAAGTGATCCAGCAAAATTCGGTCGGGCCCCAGCGCAAGTGCCGTGTCGAATTCGACGAGGTTTCGCACCTCGACTTCCACAAGTAGTCCTTCTCGATTCGCTGCGCGGATCCGCCGCAGCGCCTCGACGATCCCGCCCGCCGCGGCTACGTGGTTCTCCTTCACGAGCACCATGTCATCGAGTCCGAAGCGGTGGTTTTCCCCGCCGCCACAGCGCACGGCCGCCTTCTCGAGGGCCCGCCAGCCGGGTGTCGTCTTGCGCGTGTCCGTGATCCGCGCGCCCGTGCCCGCGATGGCTGCGACGAAGCGACGCGTCAGCGTCGCAACGCCCGACAAGCGTGCCAGGAAGTTCAGCGCGGTCCGCTCCCCGGTGAGAATGCCCCGCGCGGCCCCCTCCACGCGTAGAACCACGTCGCCCGTTCGCACCGCATCCCCGTCCCGGTGAGCAACCAGCGTGCGCAGCCCGGGATCCACCTGCTCGAACGTGCGTTGCGCGGCTCGCAGCCCGCCCAGCACGGCGTCTTCCTTGGCGACGATGACCGCGCGGGCCGCCTGATCCGCAGGAACGATCCAGGTGGTGGTCCGGTCGCCACGGCCTACATCCTCGGCCAACGCCGTGGCGATCAGAGCCTCGAGCGTAGCGTCCGTGTTCATTGGACCAGCAGGTAGGTCAAGAAGAGGATGCCCACCGCCCAGCAGTAGAGTCCCAGATGATGAAAGAGGTGGTAGCGGAGCAGCATCAGGAACAGCAGGATCGCTGCGACGCCCGTCGTGGCGGCCGCAACCACGCCCCCGATGAGCGCTGGGGCGGGGATCCCGGTCGCGCCCGTGGCGAGCTGTGGCAGCTCGAGCACGGCGGCGCCCAGAATCGCCGGAATGGCCATCAGGAAGGAGAACTCGGCGGCGCGATCGCCGCGGACGCCCCGAAACAGCCCCGCCACCACGGTCGCGCCTGACCGCGAGATCCCGGGGACCAGCGCGACGGCCTGCATGGCACCGATCACCAGCGCATCGCGCCAGGAAAGGTCGACGCTCTGCGCGCGCGGCTCCGTCCAGCGCGTCGTCCACAGAAGGACGCCCGTACCCAACAGCCCCACGCCCGTCACGGCCGGCGCCTCGAAGATACGCTCCACGAAGTCGCCGAACGCGACTCCGACGAATCCCGCCGGCAGCGTGGCCATGCACAGCAGCCACACGTAGCCCCAGGCGCGCGGGTCGTTACGCACGAGGCCAACCAGCAATCCGGTCAAGCGAGCACGGTACACGATCACCACGGACAGCAGTGTCGCCACGTGGACCGCCACCTCGAAGGCGATGCCCGGTATCGTGATGCGCAGCAGACTCTGCCCGATCACCAGATGACCGGAGCTGGAAACCGGAAGGAACTCGGTAAGCCCTTGCACGATGCCGAGCAGGACGGCTTCCCAAACAGTCACAGGTCGGCGCCTCGCCGTCGGGCCGGCTCAGTGCGAACGGACACGGCGGCCTCGCTCACCGCGCCTCTCTCGCCTGGCCGACCACCTCCGCGTAGAGCCGCTCGTAAACGGGCACGATCTTCTCGTTGGAGAAGCGCTCCACGGCCAGGGCTCTACCGGCTTCGCTGGCCTCTCGCCAGCGCCGCGAATCGCGCAGCAGCTCGACCGCCGCACGAGTCATCGAGTCCACGTCGCCGACGTCGCCCAGGAAGCCGAGCCGCTCATCACTCACGACTTCGGGCATACCGCCCACACGCGTCCCGACCACGGGGACGCCGCAGGCC
>JACQVC010000477.1 GCA_016209995.1 Gemmatimonadota bacterium | reverse complement strand
TCCGCGGCATGTATCACGGAGACATCTCGCGCAAGCAGACGCTGGTCGAGCACGGGTTTCGCCTGCCCAGCGCGCTCGACAACCGACCGCTCACGTTCGCGGAATGGGAGTCGCTGATCGATCGGGTCATCTTCGTCTCCGCGACGCCCGGCGAATACGAGCTGGAGAAATGCGGCGGCGTGGTGGTCGAGCAGGTGATCCGGCCGACCGGCCTGGTGGATCCCGAGGTCGACATTCGGCCGGTGAGGGGCCAGGTCGATGATCTGCTGGCGGAGGTGCGCGAGCGGGAGGTTCGCCGCGAGCGCGTGCTGGTCACGACGCTCACCAAGCGGATGGCCGAGGACCTGACCGAGTACCTGCAGTCGCTGGGCGTGCGCGCCCGTTACATGCACTCGGACATCGACGCGATCGAGCGCATGGAGATCCTGCGCGAGCTGCGTCTCGGCCGTATCGACGTACTGGTCGGGATCAACCTCCTGCGCGAGGGACTCGATCTGCCCGAAGTTTCGCTCGTCGCCGTGCTGGACGCCGACAAGGAAGGGTTCCTGCGCGACGATCGCTCGCTGATCCAGACTATCGGACGCGCGGCGAGAAACGTGCGCGGCAAGGCCATCTTCTACGCGGACCGGATCACCGGCTCCATGCAAAGGTGCATCGACGAGACGAACCGGCGCCGAGCCATCCAGGTTGCCTACAACCTCGAGCACGGCATCACGCCGCAAAGCATCGTGAAAAGCATCGCCGAGATCGAGTTTGCGACGCGCGTGGCGGATGCCCGCGAAAAGCCTCGCCTCAAGGTGCGCGAGGCGCGTGCGACGTACGCGGACGAGATCAACCGCGAGGAATTCCTCAAGATCCTCGAGCAGCAGATGCAGGAGGCCTCGGCGAATCTGGACTTCGAGCGCGCCGCGCTGCTGCGCGATCAGATCTTCGAGTTGCGGGCAGGAGCGGCGAGAGTGGTAGAGGAGCGCCCAGGACGAGCGGTCGCGCCGGGGCATTCGGAGGCAAAGGGCGCGTAGTGACCACGAAACGCTGTTCCGATGCGACCGTTAGCTACAGAATTGATCGCTGAGCTGAGCGAAGCGGAGCTGACGGGCTGGGGCGAGCGGATCGGGCGGGAGGCCGAGGTGCCCGTCGTGTTGGGGCTGCGCGGGCCACTGGGCGCGGGCAAGTCGGTGCTCGCGCGCGCGATTGCGCGGGGCGCGGGCGTGAGCGGTCCGCTTCCCTCGCCGACGTTCAATCTGCTGTTTCGCTACCGCGGCCGCCGCGGCATCGATGTCGTGCACGTGGACCTGTTTCGCATCGAGAGACAGGAGGAGATCTGGGAGCTCGGCTGGGCGGAGCTGGGGAAGCCCGGCGAAATCCTGCTGATCGAATGGCCGGAGCGGGCGGAAGCGTTCCTGCCGGCCGATCGCTGGGACGTATACCTCTCGATCCCGGCCGGGGCGGAGGCGTTGCGCAGGGTTCGACTGGTCCGGCAGGGAGAGCCGTCCGCGCTGCCGCTGCCCTCGCCGGCCGCAGCGGCGGGTGAGCGAGCGCGGGGGGTGAGCGGCCACGGAGGAGAATGCCCGGCCGGCTAAGAACTTGAGTGAAGCGTCGTTCAGCGCGGGAAGGGTAGCGTGGAGCCGGGAGCTGAACTGTACCTGGCGTTCGACACCTCGACCCCGGAGGGAGCGGTGGCCGTGGGGGCGGGCGGCTGGCTCCTCGCGGAGCGGGTGCTCAGCGCGCGCAGCGAGCACTCGGCTCGTCTGATCCCGGCGATTCACGAGGTGCTCGGCGAGATCGAGCGTGCGCCGCCAGACCTGAGCGGGATCGTCGTGGGTCGGGGTGCGGGTTCGTTCACGGGTGTGCGCGTGGCCGCAGCCACGGCGAAGGGGCTCGTGACCTCGCTGGAGATTCCGCTTTACGGCTTCTCCAGCCTCGCCGCACTGGCCGTGCAGGCAGCCAGCGGGAAGGGCGCGCGATCCGGGGAGAAACGGGATTTGAGGGGGCTCATCAACGGCGAGGTCGCCGTTTGCGCGGTGTTCGACGCCCGCGGAGAGCGAGTATACGCGGGCTGCTATCGCGTGAGACGGGACGGCCTGGAGACGATGCTCGCTCCCCGCGCAGACACGGTCGCCGAGCTTCTGGAACGCGAGGAGGTGGCGGGTGCGGTTTTCGCGGGCGATGGTGCCGTGCGTCACCGTGAACGAATCGAAGGGCGCGGGGGCGAGGTGCGTTGGCCGCATGAGGGTGTGTCTCTCGCCGGCGCACTGCTCTGGCTATTGACCACAGCCCCTCGGGGGGCACGGATCGAGAATCCCAAGCGATGGGAACCGGACTATCTTCGAGCGTCGACGGTCCAGGTAAGCGCGGGCCGCTGACCGCAGCGCCGGTGCACGTCCGGCCCATGCGGGAGCAGGACGTGCGCTACGTCGAGGAGATCGAGCGCGTCTCGTTCACCATGGCGTGGGCGGGTCGCACGTTCCAGTCCCTGTTGCGGCGCATGGATGCGGAGTGCTGGGTGGCGGAGGATGACCAGGGCCGCCTGCTGGGCTACGCGGTCGCGTGGTGGGCGCTCGACCAGGCGGAGTTGGCGAACATCGCGGTGCGCGCGGATGCGCGCGGTCGAGGCATAGGCGGTCAGCTCCTCGATCGCGTGCTCGAGTCGATGAAAGCCCGCGGGATGCGTGAAATCTTTCTCGAGGTTCGCCGCTCGAACAACGTGGCGGCGGCGATGTACCGCCGGCGCGACTTCGTCGAGGTCGGGATCCGCAAGAACTACTACGATCTTCCCCGCGAGGACGCCCTCGTGCTGCGCAAGCAGCTCAACTGAGCAGCGACCTGCCCGAGGATCCCTTCGTGCCATCGTTTCCGCGCTACCGACCGCGCCGGCTTCGGCGAACCGAAGCCCTGCGCGCGCTGACCCGGGAGACCTCCGTCGGCCCCGAGCACCTGATCCTTCCTCTGTTCGTGCAGCCGGGACGTGGACTACGCAAGCCGGTTCCATCGATGCCCGGGGTCGCGCAGACGTCTGTGGACGAGGCGGTCCGCGATGCCGAGGAAGCGCTCTCTGTAGGCGTTCCGGCCGTGATCCTCTTCGGCATTCCGGAGTCGAAGGACGAACGCGGGAGCGAGGCGTGGCACGAGGACGGCATTGTGCAGACCGCGGTGCGAACGCTGAAGACCGCGCTTCCCGAGCTTCTCGTCGTAACGGACGTCTGTCTGTGTGAGTACACATCGCACGGTCATTGCGGGATCGTGCGCGATGAACAGGTGGACAACGACGCTACGCTGGAGGTGCTGGCCCGGGTAGCCGCGAGCCACGGGGCGGCCGGCGCGGACATCGTGGCACCGAGCGACATGATGGACGGCCGCGTCGGCGCGATCCGCCAGCGGCTCGACGAGGAGGGGCGCACGCACGTGGCCGTGATGAGCTACGCGGCCAAATTCGCTTCCGCGTTCTACGGGCCCTTCCGCGACGCAGCCGGTTCCGCGCCCCAGTTCGGCGATCGGCGAGGCTATCAGATGGATCCAGCGAACGGGGATGAGGCGCTCCGCGAGGTCTGGCTCGACATCGAGGAGGGCGCCGATATCGTGATGGTGAAGCCGGCGCTCCCCTACCTGGACATCGTGCGCCGCGTGAAAGAGGAGACGGGGTACCCTGTGGCCGCGTATCACGTCTCGGGCGAGTACGCGGCGATCATGGCGGCGGCGGACCGCGATTGGCTGGACGGCGCGCGTGCCATGCGAGAGGCTCTCGTATCGATCCGCCGGGCCGGAGCCGACATCATCATCACCTACTGGGCGAGGCAGTTCGCACGCACGCTCTCCCATTCCCAGTGATGCGCTTCCTTCGGCGGCCCGGTGGCTGGCCTCTGGCCGCTGCCGTCATGGCGCTGCTGTTGCTCCCGCATACCCTCCTGCTTGCGCAGGCG
>JACQVC010000496.1 GCA_016209995.1 Gemmatimonadota bacterium | reverse complement strand
TCCAGGTCTTCAACATGATGGACCCCACCAATCCCTACACCGTGGGTTACTACTATACCTGCGACTGTCCTGGAGGCTCGGGCGGTACCTGGGGCGTACAGGTCCGCAACGCCGATGGTCTGATCGTCGTGAGCGACATGAAGACCGGGTTCTGGGACCTGAAGATGGACGGGTTTGACGGGTGGAACGGGCATCAGTGGGGGATGCCGAATATCAGCTCGGCGCAGGACTGGGATAATGGGCCGGAAGGGGCGCCGAAGGCGGGGAAGGTGAGCTAGAGGCGGGTCGGCGGACACTTCACCAGGAGTGCGGCATGAAGCGGATCGGGGCAATAGCAGGGGTGGTTATTTCACTCGTGGCGTTTCCGTCGCGGTCCGCGGGCGCGCAGCAATCGGCTGTGGCCGATTCGATACGGCGGCAGGCCGATCGGTTCATTGCGGCCATCGCGTCGCGCGATATCGATCAGTTCGTGAGTCTGTTCACCACCGATCCCGATTTCATCTACGTGGATGCGGGCAACATCTATCCTGATCCTCCCGCGTTGCGTAAAGCCGGTGCCGGGTTCTTTGGCCGGATCAAGACCTTCAATGCCAAATGGGACCCGGCGAAGGTCGTGGTGCTGGGGCCCGACGGTGGCGCCTTTACTGGCGTGATGAAGGTCGAAGCCGCCGATACGACCGGGAAAGCGATCTGGCCTTTGGGAAAGATCTGGACCCTGGTCTATCAACGGCGCGGCGGAAAGTGGCAGATCGTGCAGGCGCACGAGGCGAACGTGCCACCACCGAGGCCCGCGAGGTGACATCCGCCGATCCGCCCAAATGGAGGCCCCTATGAGACGTGAACTCACCGTAGCGATATTCGGGCTGGCCGCCATCACGCTGCCCGCGATGGCTCAACGTCCCGACATCGAGCATCCCCCCGGCCAGCATTACAGCTCCAACATGCACGTCACGTTTCACGTGCCGCTGGTGGCCGAGTCGGACATCCGGATCGAGCAGGATCTCTCGCGCCCCTACGTGTTCCAGCCCCACGGTCGTCCGGCCGGTTACCACATCCTGGACATCAAGGATCCGGCCAAGGCGCACGTGATCTACTCCTGGGAAATCGAAGAGCCCGACCTGCACCAGGGCGGCGCCTCGGGCATCATGCTCTTCAAGCACAAGGGCCGCTATTACGCAGTGGAGTCCTATCAGTTCAGGCAGGGAGGCCCGGACAATGACCTCGTGGCGATCGTGTTCGATGTGACCGGCCTGCCGGACACCAGCAAGGTGAAAGAGGTCGCGCGCATCCGCGACAAGGTGAATCCGGGCGGCTCACACGAGGCGTTCACCTACAAGCATTCCGACGGCCGCCCGATCTTTTTCACCACGGTCGCCAACAACGCGCTGCAGGCGAACATGTACGACCTGGGCAAGCTGCTGGACGGCGATCCCAGCCAGGGTCTGATCGGCGCGGTGCCCAAGCCCTCGGACATGCCGGTCAACCGGTTCGGCGGCTATCACGACATGTACGTGGCCTACGACCCGGCAACCCACCAGGACAAGTTCTACGGTCCGGGATTCACCGGCTACGTGATCTACGACGTGACCAGGCCCGAGGAGCCGAAGCTCCTCGCCAGCTTCACCGGTGTCTCCGGCGTGGATGTGGCACACACGTTCATGGCGGACCCGACCGGACGTTACGTGATTGGGGAGTCCGAGGCGCAATACCAGCCGATCAGGATCTTCGACGCCAAGCCCGCGCTCGACGGCACGGTCAGGAACGTCTCACGGCCCATCGGTGCCTGGAGCCCGAGCTGGAGAAACCTGGTCCACCAGTTTGAGATCCGCTGGCCCTACGTGTTCGCCGCCGCCTACGCCGACGGCCTGCACGTGTTCAACATGATGGATCCCACCAACCCCTACACCGTCGCGTTCTACGACGTCTACGACAAACCCACGCTCGACATGGGCAATCCGGCGGGCCGGGATGCGAACTCGGTGATGACGGGGACCTTCGGCGTGGATATCCGGAACGCCGACGGCTTGATCGTGATCAGCGACATGCGGACCGGGACGTGGGGATTCCGGATGGACGGCTTCAGCGGGTGGAACGGACACCAGTGGGGAGTCCCGAACATCAGCTCGGTGCAGGATTGGGATAACGGGCCCGAGGGAGCACCGAAGACCGCGAAGGTGAGTTGAGAGAAGTGAGAAGTAAGAAGTGAGAAGTGAGAAGGGGCATTTCCTGTTGGGACTGGCCGTGCTGCTGGCGCTCGGCGCGCCGTTGCAGGCACAATCGGGACAGGGCGCTACCGCCCATTCCGGCGCGGCAGGATCCATCGCGGTCACGCCGCCGCGGCTGGACACGGCGATCGTCGTAGACGGCGAGCTGAGTGAATTACCCTGGAGTCATGCCGCGCTACTGACCGGGTTCTCGCAGTACCGGCCGGTGGACGGCCGCCCCGCCGAAGACTCGACCCAGGTGCTGGTATGGTACTCGCCGGAGGCGATGTTCTTCGGCGTCCGCGCCTTCGAGGCCCACGGCGCGGTACATGCCACCCTGGCCGACCGCGATCGCATCCAGGCGGACGACTACGTCCAGATTCTGCTGGACACCTTCCACGAGGGCCGGCGCGCGATGGTCGTCAGCGTGAACCCGCTGGGAGTCCAGTCGGACGGCATCCTCAGCGAGGGATCCCAGACGCGTGGCGGCGGGCTGGGCACCACACCGTCATTCCGCGATACGGTCGACCTCACGCCCAACTTCGTGTTCCAGTCCAAGGGTCGGGTCACTGACTTCGGCTATCAGGTCGAGATCCGTCTTCCCTTCAAGAGTCTCCGTTTTCAGTCGAACGCGGCGCAGGTCTGGGGCATCAACATCGATCGGCGGGTGCAGCACTCGGGCTACGAAGACACCTGGGCCCCGGTTCGCCAGGCGAGCCCGTCGTTCCTGGCGCAGTCGGGCCGGCTGGAGGGATTGCGCGGACTGGAGCGCGGATTAGTGCTCGACCTCACGCCGGAAGTGACGTCGCGTGTGGACGGGCTCCCATTCTCCGCCGGGACCGGCGGGACCGGCGGATGGTATTACGACGCGCGCCGGCCCGAGGTGGGCGGGAACGTGCGCTGGGGCATCACCAGCAATCTCAACCTGAATGGGACCGCCAATCCGGATTTCTCGCAGGTGGAAGCCGACGTGCAGCAGATCTCCTATGATCCCCGCTCCGCCGTCTTCTTTCCCGAGACCCGGCCGTTCTTCGTCGAGGGCAGCGAGCAGTTCGAGTCGCCAAACAACCTGATCTACACCCGCCGGATCGTGAGTCCGCGCGGAGCGGTCAAGCTCAGCGGCAAGGTCTCCGACTGGAACGTGGGTTTCCTGAGTGCTGCGGACGATCGTGCACTGTCAGCTACGGGGCGCACGCCATGGTATACCCTGCTGCGGGCGCGCACGGATCTGGGTGGGCAATCAACCTGGGGCGTGGTATCGACGAACCGGTATGAAGGGAGCGACTACAACCGGGTGCTCGCTTCGGACGCGCGGCTGTTCTTTGCGCGACTCTACAACGTGCGACTCCAGCTTGGCCAGAGCGTCACGCGCACCGCGGGTGTCACGACCAAAGGGCCACTCTGGGACTTCGTGTTCCAGCGCTCGGGCCGGCGGTTCGGCATGCAGTACACTTTCAACGGGCTGCATCCCGATTTCGAGGCGCAGAGCGGATTCATCCGGCGGCGGGATATCGTGAACGCCGGGCTCCAGCATCGGTTCACGTTTTTCGGCCAGCCCGGCGCCAAGATCGAGAACTGGACCACCGATGTGCGCCTGACGGGCAACTGGTATTACCGGGACTTCCGCGACGGCCAGGCGCCCGCCGACCCCAAGTTTCATTTCACCAACTCTGCGACATTGCGCGGCGGGTGGGTGGTGGGGCTCACGCTGCTCCTCGAGTCGTTCGAGTACGATCCGCGCCTCTTCACCAACTACTACCTGGAGCGGACCCTCGCCTCCGGCGTCAAGGACACCGTTCCCTACCCCACGCTGGGTCGCATCCCCAACATCGGCAGCGCGATCGATATCGCGACCCCCCGGTTCGCCCGCTTCTCGGCCAACGCCAATTTCATTCTGAGCCAGG
The DNA here is from genome assembly GCA_016209995.1 of Gemmatimonadota bacterium. Classification (GTDB taxonomy): domain Bacteria; phylum Gemmatimonadota; class Gemmatimonadetes; order Longimicrobiales; family Gaopeijiaceae; genus JACQVC01. Next base: position 506 of record JACQVC010000496.1, on the reverse strand, counting down.
ACGAAGACTTTCTGGAGTGGTCGCCCGCCTTCGATGTGTTCATGACCATTCAGGCCGACTGGCGGCCGAGCGAGCGACTGCGGGTCACCGGCCGCTACGTGCGGCAGCAATATCTGCGGCGGGGCGACTGGACTACGGTGCAGAACCGGCAGATTCCCCGGCTCAAGATCGAGTACCAATTGTCGCGCCCGATCTTCGTGCGGCTGGTGGCGCAATACGACACCCGGTTCCACGACACCCTGCGGGACGATACCCGCACCGGGTTCCCGGTGCTGCTCTACAATCCATCGAGCAACAGCTACACCCGCGCGAGTCGTGAAGAGATCAACGCCGTGCGGGTGGATTGGCTGTTTTCCTACCGGCCGACGCCGGGAACGGTCTTCTTCCTGGGCTACGGGGCCTCGCTCACCGAGCCCGAGGCATTTCGCTTCCGCGGAATGGAGCGCGTCAGCGACGGGTTCTTCGCCAAGTTCAGCTATCTGTTTCGGGTGGGGGCGAACTAGGCG
>JACQVC010000497.1 GCA_016209995.1 Gemmatimonadota bacterium | reverse complement strand
TCCAGCGCCGGGCTCCCCGGACGTTCCCCTTGCGTTCCCTGCCGATTCCCTGTTCTCTTCGTCATGGCGGCTCCTTTGGCCCCTGTCCTGCGGACCGTGAGTTCTGGCGAACCCGATTCCCAGGCCCACCAGCGGGCCGCCGCTACTCTCTTCTCAAATTCAACAGCCGGGGGGACATCCCCGCTGCTGCGCCCATCTGCGCATATTTCCGAGATCTGATGGACAGGGCGCGCTGGGGAGTTATCAGGCCCCCATTGACGACGTTCTGCTTCAGCATGTCCACCGACGCTCGACACTCGACATGGTCCGGCAACTTGCGCGGGAGCAACTCGGATCGCGCAGCGTCCGTGTCGGGGTTGAACGCACGCTGGAGCTCTGTCGCCTAAGGCTCCGATGGGGTCGCGGGACCTCGTGAAGGCAGTACGGTGATGGATGGCGAGGTCGCAATTGATGCGATGACGAAAGGACAATGTTCGTGGCCAGCTCTTGGGCTTACTCTTGGGCTTGCCTGTGTCATCCTTTCCGGTTGCGCGACCGCCCCGGTCGTTGTGCCGCCGGTTGCCGCGTCGCGCCCGGGGAACGCCGCGGTCGAGGTGGAAGTGCTGGACCGAAGGCCCGAACCTGTTGAACGAGATGCCTTGGCGGCTGCGCTGCGACACGCGCTCGAGCATGCGGCGCCTCGCCCTGGGAAACTGGTCGTCGAGGTGCGCGAGTATCAGGCGCGATTCATCCAGGGAGATATCGCGGCGATGCTGCTCCTAGGACCCTTGTTTTCAGCGGGTGCACGCACCCCCGTCTGGCACGGCGTCGTCCATCTGTGGGCGATCTACCTAGCCGAGGACGGCATGGAGTTGGGGCGGTGGAGCATCAAGGGAGAGAAGGCGCTGCCGAACACGTGGGGCTATCGTTCTGGGCGGGAGGCATTGCAGGCCGCCTTCGACGAGGCGATAGACCGGTTGGTTGACCACATGGCGTTGGTGGCGCGATGACGTGGCATATTGCGCGAGTTGGAGCGAGTATTGCGTCGACGGATGCCGAAGCTGTCACCAACCCTGAGTCGCGGCGCCCCTGGGATCCCTTTGCGCTCCTTGTCGAACGGGGTATGGGCAGGGCAGGTGTCGCGTAAACCAGGTTCTGGAGGCGCTCTGCCAGTCAAGAACTGGCGAAGGGCCGTAGGGCGTTCCCACCGCCGCAATCGTCTAACTTCCGGATCCAGGCGACGGCGGGCGAGCTGCGCGCGGCCGGTACCCACGGTCGGTGTACGCCCGCCGCGCCTGATCCGGATCGTTAGGCTTCTGAATGTGCGATGGGTTCGATAAAACCTGATCTCGCGTGGTATACGGGCGTAAGCCAGCAGCGGGGAGTCGGTCCTCGGTGCCCCTTTGCGACCGTCCACCGCTGCCCACGCTACTACCAAAGTCTCTGGTTGATGGGCGAATGCACCGGGGCAACCCAGATTGCTTCTGCAGAGGACGCCGCTCTGCGAACGAAATGGGAACGCTCGGATATGTGGCCGGTCACCGGCGAGCAGACCACCAGCGTCTCTGGGCCGCCTGGCGACCCGAAGATGTTTATGAACTTCTGCCCAGAGACTGCATTCGACCGTTTTGGCTGGTTCGCGACCGACCTCCACCACTACACAGATGAGGTCGACGTCGGGATTGCACATGCTCGGCTCGGACGAGAAGGCACGCACGGCGAGGACTGGAGGTGGGCATGGGAGATCATTCATCCCATGCACTACACCGAGTGCCCACTGTATTCGCTTCTTCTTCATCGACAGGGGTCGTCGGCTCCGCCGAGCGAGCGCGAAGACGGAGGAGCGGGAAAGGTTTTTGACCTTCGCCCCACGCTCTGGGGCATGAGCCTCAACGTGAATACTCTTCTTGCCCTCATCCGTGCCTGGTGGACACGACGACGTGCGGCGAGAAAACGAGAAGCCTAACAACGCAGTCGAGCGGCCCGCTGGCTCGCATTCGCTCGGCGCGGCCGCGCACGGCGTGCGATGGCGCGGACGCCTCGCGCCGCGCCATCGGGGGCGGCGGATTGGCATCCGCATGACGGGCGGCGCTTCGCGCCGCCCATCATGCGGCTGGAGCCGACGGGCGGCCCCGCGAGCAAGCTCGCGGTTCCTCCCGCCGCTCATCCGCCGCCCCCGTTCGCCGCACCACGAAGAGCCAGGCTCTGCGGTACCATCGAGTCGGGGAGGGTGATGATGATCCGCACGATTGAAGCCGTGGTCGATCCGAGTGGCAACGTTCGCCTGTTGGAGGACGTCCAACTGACCGGACCGCGTCGGGCGCTCGTGACCATTCTCGATGACGCGCCGCGGAGCGAGGAGACTGCGCTGCTGAGTGAAAGTGCCCTCGCCGATTGGAGCCGGCCAGAGGAAGATGCGGCGTGGTCACACCTTCAGCCGGCGGGATAGTTCTTGTTCCATTCCCATTCTCGGATCTGTCTCAGGCGAAGCTGCGTCCGGCTGTTGCCTTGGCCGACGCTGGCCGCGGCGACTGGATTCTCTGCCAGGTCACCAGCAACCCGTACGGCGACCCGCGAGCCGTTCATTTGACACCGTCGAGTTTCGGTTTCGGCTCGCTCCGCGCCGACAGCTACGCCCGGCCCGGTAAGCTGTTCACTGCCAGCCGAGAGTTGATGGTTGCTGAAGTCGCCACTCTCAGCCCTGAGGCGCACGAGCACCTCATCGACGCGGTCGTCAAGGTTCTACGCGACGCGGGCATTCATTGACGATGACGAGCCGTGACGGGCGTCGAACAACGGCATTCACCCGGCGGGCTTCGCCCGCGGGTGATGCCGAGCGTTAGCCGTCCGAGCGTCCATGCATCCAAACGCATTCCTTCGGGCATATTGGCGGACTGAGCTCCGTCCACAGGTCTTCGTGGCAATGAGTTTCGGTGATTCGTACCGACGCCGTTTCACGGACGTGATCCAGCCCGCGATCGGACGGCTCGAAGTGGATGGCGAGGGCCTTCGCGCTTTCAGGGTGGACAACTCCAAGACCGGTGACAGCATCTTGACGGACATCATCGACGGGATTGCTCACTCCCGTTTGGTTCTCGCCGACGTTTCCAGTGTGGGGCGTGATGCCGTGTCGGGCGATTCGTATCGTAATGCGAACGTGCTATATGAGGTCGGAATTGCCCTCTCCTGTCGTCTACCAGAAGACGTGCTGCTCGTTCGCGATGACCGCGACAAGTTCCTTTTCGATGTCAGCACGGTTCCGCACATTACAGTAGATTTCACCGATGCCGAGAGCGCCACCAGGATTCTCGGTGAGGCCCTTGGCGATCGACTGAAGGCGCAACGGTTTGCTCTCGACGCCAGAGTGCTGATGGCGACGGCCAGCCTCACAGATCAGGAAGTGAAGCTTCTGAGTGACCTGGCGAGTCATCCTCCTGGGGCTGTGCGAGGCTGGAACCCGGGTGGTACCGTCCTAAGCGTCTACGAACATGCAATAAGCCGCCTTCTCGACAAAGGGGTGATTGAATTGGCTGGGCGCTTCCCAGAGGGTTATCCTGGCTATCGTTTGACTCCCCTGGGGCACTACGTCGCGGCTCGAGCGAGGTCTGGCTTGCCGGCGCTGGTTTCGACCACACGTCGGGACGTCTAACATGAGCTGGAATGGACGGCGCAGTCGAGTCGTGAGCGCCGCGGTTCAGCGCAGACGTTAAACGGCAAGCGTGGAAGCCATCTGGGTGATCGTCGGGGGCGCGCTATGGCTGGTCGGCGGCAATCTAATCGTCGCCCTGATCTGTCGCCGACGTGGGTTGCCGTGGTGGTCAGGATTTCGGCGCTTCAACTACCGCTCCCTGAAGATGAATTGGATCGAGTGGCTAGCATTGATTCTCCTGGCAGTGGTTTCCTTGGCGATCATGGGACTCGCCGTGAGGAGTGGATAGTGGGCCGTCTAACCCATAAGGATTGAGACGACCGCCGCGGTCGTTTCAATCCGATGTTCAAGAAGCCCGGGGTGCGGATCGAGTGTCC
>JACQVC010000488.1 GCA_016209995.1 Gemmatimonadota bacterium | reverse complement strand
TTAGCTCCCCACGTCCATACCCTCCACACCCCTTCGCTGACCTTCGGTTCGCTACGGTTAGCTCCCCCACCACGCCCTTCCTCTCTTCCTCTCACCCATCTCCCTGCCCCTTCGCTGACCTTCGCTTCGCTACGGTTCGCGGGTTAGCGGGTGAGTTCACGAAGAGCTTGCCGATCTCGTCGCCCGCGAAAGACGGGAAGGGCTCGGTTCGGCCGCTCGCACATACGATGCTCAAGCCCTCTGCTGGCGGCAGCAGCCGGCCGACGCGCGCACAGGTCACGCCGGCCGCAGCCACAGCGAGCCGTATCGCCTCGGCGTGCTCGGGCGGCGAGGCGATGAGCAGCGCGCCGCTGGAGATCGCAGCCAGCGGATCGATGTCGAACGCCTGGCATACCGCCCGGGTCTCGGGCAGTACGACGATCGCAGCGTCGTCTACGACAATCCCGGTGCCGCTCGCGGCGCACAGCTCGCGGATCCCGTGCCAAACGCCACCCTCCGTGGGATCGTGGAGCGCGTCGGCGCCTGCGGCGAGAGCTGCCTTGGCCGCCTGGACGACGCTGATCCCGGGGTCGTGCAGGAAGTCGCGGGCCCGGCGCACCAGCTCCGCGCCCACCCGTGGCTCGAGCACGTTAACCCGCTCCCGAGCGATGATCGCGGTAGCCTCGATGGCCGCGGCGCCGGCCAGCAGCAGCTCATCCCCCGCGCGGGCACGCGCAGGCGAGACTTCGCGCGTCGCGCACCCCAGCATGGTTCCGCAGACCACCGGCCGCGTGAGGTCGGGCAAGACTTCGGTATGTCCACCGATGAGGGCCGCCCCTAGGCCGCTCAGCGCCTCCACCATCTGGCTCTGTATCGCACCGGCCAGCGTCGCGTCCGCGCCGCCGGGAAGCAGCACCGTGGCCGTGAACCAGAGCGGCTCTCCGCCCATGCAGGCCACGTCGTTCGCGTTCACGTGCACCGCGTACCAGCCGATCTCGTCCGTTGCGAACGTAACGGGGTCACTGGCCGCAACCAGCAGTCCCGCCGGTACTTCGAGCACGGCGGCATCGAGCCCGAGACCGGGACCGACGCGCACGCCGCGGCCCGGCGGCAGCCCGTCGAGCAGGCGCTCGAGCACGTCCGCCGGAACCTTGCCCGGCGCTAAACGCAGACCCTTCAACGTCCTCGCTGTCATCTAGGAGCCTGTCCTCGGGTTGCAGCCCGGTTCGCCGAGGGTTTACCTTGCGGATACGGGACCCTCGTGTCCATAGGAGACGGTCCTACGGGCAGTCAAGATCCCCACGGCGCAAGACTCGGATGGAGCTGACATACTTCCGCAAGGGCTTCGGCCTCACGACCGCGGTACAGCCACTCATCGATGCCGAGTATCACTCGGCCATCGTGGAACAGATCCGCGCCCAGGGATACGTGGCGACGCTCGGCGACATGACCGTCCGGCTCGCGCAAGAGTTCGGCTTCTGCTACGGCGTGGACCGCGCCATCGACTACGCCTATCAGACGCGACACAACTTCCCGGACAAGCGGCTTTTCCTCGTCGGTGAGATCATTCACAACCCGTTCGTGAATCAGCGCATGCGCGAGATGGGCATCGAGGTCCTCCATCCGGACGACCGGGGCCGCTTCGATTTCACGGGCCTCGCCGCTGATGACGTGGTCATCCTTCCCGCGTTCGGTGTGACGCTGCAGGACTTCGGGCGCCTCCAGCAGATCGGCTGCGTCCTCGTGGACACGACCTGCGGGTCGGTCCTCAACGTGTGGCGGCGAGTGGAAGCTTATGCGCGCGATGGGTTCACGGCCGTCATCCATGGGAAGTACAAGCACGAGGAGTCACGCGCCACAGCGTCTCAGGTATCGAAGTACGCGAACGGACGCTACCTGGTCGTCCGGCACATGGCGGAGGCGAGGCTGGTGTGCGACTATATCGCGGACCGCCCGGGCCGCATGTCTGACGATCAGTTCTGCGATCATTTCCGCGAGAAGTCATCCGCCGGATTCGACCCGGCGACCGACCTGAAGAAGATCGGCGTAGCGAATCAAACCACCATGCTCGCCAGCGAGTCCCTGGCCATCGCCGCCGAGCTGCGCAAGGCGGTGGTCGAGCGCTGGGGCGAGGAGTACGCCCAGGAGTGTTTCCGCACGTTCGATACGATCTGCTCCGCTACGCAGGAACGGCAGGATGCCGTCCTCAAGATGATGGAGGATCCGCCGGACATCATGCTGGTCATCGGCGGCTACAATTCGTCGAACACGAATCACCTGGCGCACCTGTGCCGCCAGCACACGGTGGCCTACCACATCGAGGACGCGACGTGCATCGACCCGGAGACCGGGTCCATCCGTCACAAGCCTGACCTGTCCAAGAACACCCCCGAGCGCATCGAGCAGAACTGGCTCCCGCGCTCGCCCTTCCAGCTCGGCATCACGGCGGGTGCCTCTACGCCCAACAACAAGATCGGCGACGCGCTCGTGCGGATCCTCAAGATCCGGGGCGTTGACATCGCCACGCTGTTCCCCGCCACCCCAGGCGGGTTAGCAGGTTAGCAGATCGAGGTTGGGCAGACTAGCACTGCAGCCGCACAGCCTCGTCCGGCACCGACGCCACAGCTTTCCTCGCCGAATCCACCCAAACGCGTACCCGCCGCAGGTTGGACTCGATGCCGCCGGCTCGGGCCAAGCACGTAGCCAGCTCGACCGGTTCCGTAGCCGCGAGCGCCTCGATCGAGCGAATTCTCAGATGCCACAACGCGCGCGTCACCTCCGTTCCGAGGCCCCGAAACGTGGCCAGTCGCGCCGCAGCGATCCACTCCTGCGCTTGGTTGGGCTCGACGCCCGGGACGAGATCCGCCGCGCTCTGAGGCTCGAGCCGAGCCAGCTCGAACGGCGACCCAACTCCGCGCGCGAGCAGACGCTCGGCATCGACCGCAGGGACAGCGGGCAAGTCGAGAAGTCGGGGCGTGGTCGAGACGATGGTATGGCGCTCGAGCGCAGCGAGCATGGCCACGGTAAACGCGGCCGCTCCTCCGATCGCCGCGGCGCGCCAAGCCCAGGCCGCACCAGGCCCATCCGCGCGGGCGGTCGCGGCTGCCTCAGCCGCCGGCGGGGTCGCCTGCGGGACATCGCGTGTGAGTCCGGCGAGCACGAGGGACTGTACCACGGCAAAACACTCCAGCGCGAAGACCGGGAAGCCGACGAACCCCAATACGGGCATCTCGAAAAGCTTCAGCTCGTCGAAGAAGGGAACCGTGTAGATCCACTTCCCCAGTGCGGACACGTTGTAGAGCTCCCAGAGGAAGCCGACGAGCGCGCCGCCCGCCAACAGCGCCAGCATGCGGCCGGGTCGGCCCGCCGCGAGATCTGCCAGCAGCGACCGCGCGGGATCACGCCGGTAGTTCATGGGCTCTACCAGGAGAGTGATCGCCCCCCAGACGAGCGGAAAGAAAACGGCCGGCCAGAGGATGGGTAGCACCAACATCGCGACACCCGCGCGGGTCAGCCCACGCAGCAGCGAGGGCGTGACCGTGATCGGGCGCCAGCGAACCTGCGTAAGGGGTAGAAACTCGGCCGCTGCCGTGCTCGCAAGCAGGACCGCCGGCAGCACGGTGGCAAACGAGAGCGAGATCCCCGTCCACGCTGCCGCCCGCACGTCCGGCACGAAGACGTAGTACCAGTTCTCGATGCGCAGGTTGATCAGCTCGAAGAAGAGCCAGAAGGGAACGGACC
>JACQVC010000487.1 GCA_016209995.1 Gemmatimonadota bacterium | reverse complement strand
GGCCGCCGAGCGCGGCCTGAGCTTCGAGATCTCCATCGTCCTCTTCACCACGTATCTACTGAGCCTCGTCTTCGCGCTCAAAACGCACTCACATCTTTATGTCGGCGGCCGTGCCCACCCGGGGCCCTCGGTTGAGCATGCTCACGGTAGGGAAGCCTCGAACGTTGAACCGGCAGGCGCGCCGGGGGTCGGCTCGGGTGGATCTCAAATCCTGACGCACTGGTCGCGCGGCAAAGCGCTGGTCGTGCTGCTCATGGCGACGGCGCTGGTCGCGCTGATGAGCGAGTTCCTGGTAGGGGCGATCGAGGGCGCCGCCGCGACGTTGGGCATGACCGAGGTTTTCGTGGGCGTGATCCTGGTGGCTCTCATCGGCAACGCGGCCGAGCACTCGACCGCCGTCCTCGTCGCGCTGAAGGACAAGATGGATCTGGCGATCAACATCGCCGTCGGTTCTTCGATCCAGGTCGCTCTCTTCGTTGCGCCAGTGCTCGTCTTTCTCAGCTACGTCGTGGGACCCCGACCGATGGATCTCGTCTTCAGCAGATTCGAGGTCCTGGCCGTCGCGCTCTCGGTGGGTGTGATCGCGCTGATCTCTCTGGACGGAGAATCCAACTGGATGGAGGGAGTGCAGCTGTTGGCCGTTTACCTGATTCTGGCGATGGCGTTCTTCTTTCTATGAGCGGGTGAGAGGGTCAGAGGCACAGAGGTACAGAGGTTGAGCGCCCCAGTTGGATCTCCACTACTCTGAGCCTCTGAACCTCTGAGCCTCCGACTACCGACCGACTGACAAAGCGAAATGGCTACGGTACCAGCCCCTCAACCGTCGTGCGCTGCTGCTTTCTCAGGATGGACATGACTACACGCTCGTCGCTGCGATAGGAGGACAGTATCTCCCTCAGATGGTCGGCGTCTCGGACCTGGCGCCCTCCGACTTCGAGGATGACATCACCGGCCTGAAGCGGGAGCGGCGAGTTGGTATCGACCTGTGTGACGAGAACTCCCCGATCCGTTCCAAAGTACTCCCCGAGTTGGGCGTTCAGATCTACGATCTCGAGCCCGAAAACCGTCGGCTGCCAACGGAAGCGAAGGCGGGCAAGGTCGTCGCCCATCCTCTCGAGATCCGCGCGGAGCTTCGGCATCGATTCGATCCGTACCTTCGGCGCGATCATCGGGTCAAACACAGCCACGTCCCGGGCGACGATGGTCGCCTCGCGTCGCTCGGGGCCGCGCCGGTAGCTGATCCGCACCGTGTCTCTGGGGTCGAGCCGGCCGGCAAGTCGCAGGAGGCGTTGCGCCGGCGCGGATCGGTCGGCGGAGAGAGCCTCATCCTCGAGCGGCTGGAGCAAGCTGCGCCCATCGAGCGCAACGATGATGTCCCCGGCTTCGAGCCCTGCTTCGTCCGCAGGGCTGTCCGGCAGGACGCCGTCGATGCGGGCGCCGATGCTGTCGGTCGTGGGAGCGCGATCGGCCGAGATGCGGACACCAAGCCGAACTCGTGACTGAACCTGCGCGACGGCATCCAGCGCGCGTGCCATTGCGCGGGAAACGTCCGGAGTCTGGAAACTGCGTTCGCTCCTGGGGATTCGCGGCGCCTGGCGCGGCTGTGCCAGGGCCGCAGACGCCGCAGCTAGCACGCTCACCATGGCCAGGAGTGTGCTGCGTTGAAATCTCACCATGGTCCTCTCCTCGGAAGAGCTCGAGACCCATCGGGTCATCTCGCAGTTTAGGATGCGGGAAGGCCTGAAAAGCGTTGCCGAGGGGGAGTCAGCGGGTTGGCGGGTCAGCGAGTTAGACCACCGCTTACCCGCTAGAGGGCGGTGGAGGCAGGGACCGGCTACAGCGGGATGTTGCCGTGTTTGCGCACGGGATTGGCGTCTCGCTTGTTACGCAGCATCTGCAGGACACTGATGAGCCGTGGCCGAGTTTCCCTGGGGTCGATCACGTCATCCACGTACCCTCGCCCGGCCGCTACGTACGGGTGCGCGAACTTATCGCGGTACTCCTGGATGCGTGCCTCCGTGGCCGCCTCGGGATCTGCGGCCTCCGCGATTTCGCGCCGGAACAGGATCTCGACTGCACCTTTCGGGCCCATGACCGCGATCTCGGCCGTCGGCCACGCCAGATTGATGTCCCCGCGGATGTGCTTGGAATTCATCACGTCGTAGGCGCCGCCGTAGGCCTTGCGTGTGATCACGGTAACCTTCGGTACGGTGGCCTCGCAGAACGCGTAAAGCAGCTTGGCGCCGTGGCGAATGATTCCGCCGTGCTCCTGCGTGACGCCGGGGAGGAAGCCCGGGACGTCCTCGAAGACGACCAGGGGAATGTTGAAGGCATCGCAGAAGCGGACGAACCGAGCGCCCTTCAAGGACGAGTCGATGTCGAGAACGCCGGCCAGCACGGCGGGTTGATTCGCTACGATACCGACGCTGAACCCGCCGAGGTGCGCGAAGCCCACGACTAGGTTGCGGGCATATTCGGCGTGCACCTCGTAGAACTCGCCGGAGTCAATGACGCTGCGGATGACATCGAGCATGTCGTACGGCTTGTTCGGGTTGTCGGGGACCAGGTCGGCCAGGCGTTCATCCTGACGGTCCGCGGGGTCCTGAGCGTGGCCCCGCGGCGGCTCTTCTGTGTTGTTCCCGGGGATGTAGCGAAAGAGCTGTCGTACGGCCGTGAGGCATGCGGGCTCGGAAGCGTGCGCGAAGTGAGCGACGCCCGAGCGGGTCGAGTGCACAGTGGCGCCACCGAGGCTCTCCATGTCCACGTCCTCGTGGGTCACCGTCTTCACTACGTTGGGACCCGTCACGAACATGTAGCTGGTCCCGCGGACCATGTAGACGAAGTCCGTAATCGCCGGCGAGTACACGGCCCCACCCGCGCACGGCCCCAGGATCACGCTCACCTGGGGGATGACTCCGGACGCCAGCGTATTGCGGAGAAAGATCTCCGCGTACCCTCCGAGTGACACCACGCCTTCCTGGATGCGCGCGCCACCGGAATCGTTGAGGCCGATCACGGGCGCACCGTTCTTCAGAGCCAAGTCCATGATCTTGACGATCTTCTCGGCGTGCGCTTCGGAGAGTGAGCCGCCAAAAACCGTGAAATCCTGGGAGAAGACGTAAACGAGGCGGCCGAACACGGTGCCATAGCCTGTAACCACGCCGTCGCCGAGGATCTTCTTCTTGTCCAGGCCGAACTCGGTCGTACGGTGGGTCACGAAGCGATCCAGCTCGACGAACGAGCCCTCATCGAGCAGCAGCGCGAGGCGTTCGCGCGCCGAGAGCTTGCCCTTTGCGTGCTGGGCCGCAATGCCCTCCGGCCCGCCGCTTAGCTCCGCCTGACGCCGGAGCTCCTGGAGGCGCTTCAGCTCATCGCGCATGAGGATCGCGATCAGTAGATCGCTGAATGACTACGAAGAGTTGGTGCCACGATCAGCGTGGACCGGCGGCAAGCGGTAGTACGCGGCCGCCCTCGATCCGCACCAGCACATGGTCCCTGACGATACGCCCGTCGGTCACGGAAATCGTGCCGGTCGCGCCGGGGAAGTCGCGGATCGATTCCAGCGCTCTCCGCACGGCCGCGGGCGTCGAGGCGCCCCGGCGAATCGTATCGAGAATTAGTCGAGCGGCATCGTAGCCGTAGGGCGCGAGTGCGCTGCGCATGGTCTTCTGGTACGTGCGTTCGTAGGCTTCGACAAACTCACGGTAGGCTTCATTCGGACGATCGGCGAGCGTGGGCGTGGCGGCCACGACTCCGTTCGTGCTGCGGGCTCCGACGCGCCGTAGCAAGGGCTCCTGCGCCCAGGCCGCGGTCCCCAGAACCCGGATGCCCAGGGAATCCAGTCCGTAGTATGCGATCTGCGGGGCGACGATCTGGATATCCCGTTCCTCGAGCGGCAGGAACAGCGCTTGCGGTCGGAGCTCTGCGACCCGGGTGAGCGGAGCCTGAAACGTGGTTGTCGTCGAATCGTAGGGAAGCTCCAACGCGATTCTGCCGCCCTGAGCCCGGAAGGCCTGAGTGAACGCCGCCGCCTCGAAGGCCGCGTGCACTGCGCGTGGATACATGACCGCCACGGTCTCGATGCCGCTGCGGCGAGCGTATTCGGCAATGACGCGGCTCGGCGTAGGATCCGGAGCCATGAGGGAATAGACTCCTTCCGCTCCCTCCGGCAGCGCACGCGATGTCGGTGAGATGATGGGCAGCACACCGCGCCTAGCCCGCGCCACGGCTTCCAATCCGGGCGGGAACACCGGCCCGATGACGGCTAGCGCCCCGGACCGCTCGAGTGTGGCCAGCAGCTCCGCATCCGTCTGCGGGCTCGCCACGTCATCGTGGACCTGCAGTTGCACGGGCCGGCGGGCACTCGCCTGGTAGAGGGAAAGCGCGAGCCGTACTCCTTCCTCGACCTGACTGGCCGACTCCCTCAGGAAGGCCGCGCCGGTGCTCGGCAGTAGCGTGCCGATCAGCGGAGCGCCGCCCAGTGCCTCCTCGATGCGCCCTTCGAGCAATGCATTCGTCAGCCTCCGCTCCTCCGCCGGCGGGTCGAGAGTCAGGACCTCGCGCGCATAGGTCTCCGCCTCCCCCGTGTTTCCGTAGAAGTGCAGGGCAATGGCGTACTCGGTCAGAAGCGGTGCGACGAGACGGCCCTGAGCCCGCAGAGCCTCTGTCGTACGTTCGAGCTCATCGCGGTCCAATGAATGAGCGATCTCACGGATGACGGCCAGAGCGCTGTCCACGGCGGGGCGCCGCGGATCCACGGGCAGCCTCACCAGGGTCTCCAAGGCCAGGACAGCGTTTCCCCGTGCAAACTGACTGCGCCCGGCCAGCAGGCGAAGAGACACGGCACGGGCGTCGCTCGCGTCGAAAAGCGAGACGTACCGGGTGGCGGCCGCTTCGGCTGTAGCATAGTCGCGCCGCTGGAAGGAGGCGTCGGCGAGGATCCTCAGAGCCAGCGAGGAGGCAGGGGCTCGTGGGTACATGTCCACTACCCGCCGAGCCGCCGCCGTGGCCGCGTCATAGTCGCCAGAACGATAGGCTTCACGCGCATTCGCTAGCTCCAGCGCGGCCGCCGATTCGTCCTGCGCGCTGATCGGGCCCGCGACGATCGGCGGCTCCCCCGACACGGGGGCCGCGGCCTCGGGTCCGCCCACCGGGGTGCAGGCGTAGAGCGGCGCCAGCAACGTGAGCACGGTGATCACTAGGCGATGCCCCGGGCAGGCAGGTCTCTGAAAGACCACAGTAGGTCGTGTTCCGGGTTCGATCATGGTCTTCGTCATCCGCGTCCATGCATAACATATGCTGGCGTGCAGAGGCCGGCCAAGCTGAGGAGTGAGCTGTGCAAGAAAGGAGAGAGGGGGATCGGGAAGATGTGGGGAAAATTCATTACCGAATATCTCCCTATCTCCCAGGTCTCCCTCTCTCCCTTCTTACACAAATCGAGGGAAGCTTGGAATCGCTTCGCAGTTCGCTGAGGGCTACTCGGAGGGCTTCTCCTCCGTCGGCGGAGAAGGCGGCGCCTCGCGCTCCGCAGACGACGGGACAGCGGGCGACGCCTCAGAGACCACTTCGCCGGTCGGCGCCGCGGCCGTATCGGCTGCCGCCTCCGTGGCGGGAGTCGTGATCGCGGGGGCGGGGACGGGCGCACCGGGTCGATCCTTGAGCGGTGTGGGCGCCGTGGTCACCTCCAGAACGATCCGGCGGTTCGTGGGATCCGACTCGAGCACGCGCAGGTCCAGCGCGTCGCCCGCGGCGAAGTAGTCTTCCAGACGATCCGCGCGCTCGACGGCCGCGTGAGACGCCGGCACGAACCCCTCGATATCGTCGCCCAGGTCCACCACGACGCCCTTGTCTACCAGCCGCGTGACCCGACCCTGCGACTCGACGCCCGGGGAGAAGCGCTGGGCGATCCGATCCCAGGGATCCTCCTCGAGCTGCTTCAGGCCCAGAGAGATCCGCTTGTTCTCGGCGTCGACGTCCAGGACCACGACCTCGATGTCCTGACCCTTCTGCACCACCTCGGACGGATGCTGCACGCGCTTCGTCCAGCTCATGTCCGAAACGTGCACGAGACCGTCGATGCCGGGCTCGATTTCGACGAACGCGCCGAACGATGTGAGATTGCGGACCTTGCCCTGGATCCGCGTTCCGGGAGGATATTTCACGGGCAGCGCGAGCCACGGGTCTTCCTCGATCTGCTTCATGCCGAGGGAGACCTTTTCCTCCTTGGCATCGACCTTGAGCACCACGGCCTCGATCTCATCGCCGATGGAGACGAGCTTCGAGGGGTGCCGGACGTTGCGCGTCCACGACATCTCCGAGATGTGAACCAGCCCCTCGACGCCCTTCTCCAGCTCGACGAACGCCCCGTAGTTGGTGATCGAGACGACGCGGCCCCGGACGCGGGATCCGACCGGGTATTTCTTGTCGATATCGGTCCAGGGGTAAGGCAAGAGCTGCTTGAGCCCCAAGGAAATGCGCTCGCGTCCCCAGTCGATGTCCAGGATCTTCACATCCAGATCGGCCCCGATCTGCACGACCTCGGAGGGATGGCCGACTCGTCCCCAGGACATATCGGTGATGTGGAGCAAGCCATCGAGGCCGCCCAGGTCGATGAACGCCCCGAAATCGGTGATGTTCTTCACAACGCCGCGACGAACCTGTCCGACCAGAAGCTCCTTGACCAGGCGGTCCCGCTTGCGCTCGCGTTCCGTCTCGAGAATCACGCGGCGCGATACGACGATGTTGCGGCGCCGTTTGTTCAGTTTGATGATCTTGAAATCGAAGGCCTGGCCGATCAGGTCATCTACGTTCGGCACGCGGCGCAGCGCGATCTGGGAGCCCGGCAGGAATGCGTCCACACCCATGAGATCCACCGTCACGCCACCCTTGATCTTGCGAGCGATCGTCCCCCGCACCGGCTTGTCCTCTTCGTGAGCTTCGCGGATTCGCTCCCAAACCCTCAGGAAATCGGCCTTCTTCTTGGACAGGACCACGATACCGGCTTCGTCCTCCAAGCTCTCGAGCAGGACTTCGACCTCGTCGTTCGCTTTGAGGGACTCGGGTTCCTTGAACTCGTCGCGCGGCACCGAGCCCTCGCTCTTGAAGCCGACGTCCAGGATGACGGCCGTGTCCGTAACCCGAACGACTCTCGCCTTTACGATCTCGCCTTCCCGCACGTCCTGGAGGCTCTGATCGTACATTTCGAGCATCTGCTCGTACTCCTCCGGGGAGTACTCGGCGGCGTCGTAGCCGGAACGTGTCTCCGGCGCGGTCTGCGAGCTGTCGATGGGGCTCGAGAGGTCGTGCGGGGCCCCGGTGGTGGGCTCTGTAACCTGGTCCATGGCACTCCATACTGTTCCGGCGGCGCGAGGCCGGCTGGAACGGTCAGCCGCTCCACCCGTTGGATGGCGCGGGTTGAAATGAAGAAAGGCCGTTGGCGGCCCTTCGGCGAACCGGCATCCGGCACGGCATCTGGTTCCGCATGCCGGGATTAATGCTGGGGCGGAAGGTATCCCGCGCTCAACAGCCCGTCAAGTCCAGCACATGCCGCACAATGGATTCCACCTGCTCCTCGAATTTGAGCCCCGTCGTGTCGATAACGAGGGCTCCCGGGGGTGCACGTAGAGGCGAGAGCGGACGGTTGCGATCGCGGTCATCGCGCGCCTCGATCCGCTGCATTTCGTCTCTTAGTCCCGCCGGACCCGAACGCGGTACGGCGCGGTCCTCCAGGCGGCGGCGAGCCCGTTCCTCGAGCGAGGCCGTGAGGAAGACTTTGAGGTCCGCGTCGGGGAAGACCACGGTGCCCATATCTCGACCCTCGGCAACGAGCTGTCCGGACGCTCCAGCCGCTCGTTGACGCTCGAGCAGCCAGGAGCGCACGGCGGGAAGTCCCGACAGCTGAGAGACGTGCTCGGTGACTTCCGACGTGCGTAGCTCGGCGTCGAGTACGCTTTGCCCGAGAAGAACCGCGAAGTTGCCCGCGCGCGGCTCGAGTCGGATCGCGAAGCGATCGAGGTCTGCGCGGTCCAGCGCCGGCCAGCGATCCGGGGGGATGCCCGCCTCCAGCAGCGCGCACGTCAGCGCCCGATAGAGTGCGCCGGAGTCCAGGTGGCGGAAACCGAGTCGCTGAGCTACGACGCGTGCCGTGGTCGACTTTCCCGAGCCGGCCGGCCCGTCGATGGTGATGATCGGTCCACGCTTCCGGTTCAGGCCGCTCGCAGGCTGGCCAGCCGACCGGGCCGACCCACGCCCGCCGGCGTTCCCGTGCTTCGAGGTGATGCCGTCGAGCAGGCGCCAGAACCCCGGGAAGCTCACGTCGGCCACCGCGCGATCGTCGATCCGGACGCGGTTGCCCGGCAGCGACGCGAGCACACCGAACGCCATCGCGATCCTGTGGTCGTCGAAGGAGCGCACCTCCCCTTGCAGAGGGCGATCCGTCCCTTCGACCTCGAGTCCGTCCGGCAGCTCCTCGACGCTTACACCCAGCGCGCGCAAGTTCGTCGCGAGGGCTGCGATGCGGTCCGATTCCTTCACGCGCAACTCGCTGGCTCCAGTGATACGGGTCACGCCTTCGGCTCTGGCCGCGAGCGCCACGAGCGCGGGGACCTCATCGATCAAGGCCGGCAGCTCGGCCGCCGTGACTTCCGTGCCTTGCAGCCGCCCACTGTGCGGTATGAGCGTGCCAACCGGCTCGCCGCACCGGTCGTCGGATTCGCGGTCGACCTCGACCGTCGCGCCCATACGCGACAAAACGGAGAGGAGGCCCGTGCGCGTCGGATTGAGGCCCACTTCCACCAGTCTTACCGATGCATCGCCTCCTAGCAGTAAACCCAGGACCAGGAAAAAGGCCGCCGACGAGAAATCGGCGGGCACGGCAAAGTCGAGTGGCGGAAGCGCGCTGGGCGGCTCGCTGAGGCGTACCTGCCATCCCTGATCGGTGTGCTCCGAGTGGATGCCGACTCCCATAGCCCGGAGAAGCCGTTCCGTGTGATCTCGCGAGAGCACTGGCTCTACTACGGATACGTCCACTCCGCCTGTCAAACCCGCCAGCAGCAGCGCTCCTTTGACCTGGGCGCTCGAGACCGTCGAGACGTGCTCCAGGGGGCGGAGCACGGAACCCCGGACTTCGATCGGAAGACAACCCCGCACCCCCAGCTCGCGGAACTGAGCGCCCATGCGGCTCAGAGGCTCGGTCACGCGACGCATCGGACGGCGCCGAAGCGATTCATCTCCCGTGAGCGCGGCTACGAGTCGTTGGCTGGAAAGCACTCCCAGCAGGAGCCTCGCGGTGGTCCCACTGTTGCAGCAATCGATAAGTTGCGTCGGCTCACGGAGCCCCTGCAGCCCGACGCCCGAGACACGCAGCTCGGTCCCGTCCTCGGGAAGAACACCGATCGGAACGCCCAACGTGCGCAACGCATTCCGCGTCGCCTGTGGATCCTCGCCCGTGAGCAGCCCTGTCAGCCGGCTTTCGCCCTCCGCGAGCGACGCCAGAATGAGCGCTCGGTGCGTCAGCGACTTGTCGCCCGGTACGCGAACGTCGATCAAACCCCTTCCCTCCACGCTCGCGTGCGCTCCATACGAGCCCGCACACCCTCGAGGTCGCCACGGTCCAACGCGTCTCGCAGCCAGGCCAGCTCCTTCACGACCGAGTCCAGAACGGGGACTACGCGCCGGGCATTGGCCGCCAGAATCTCGGTCCAGAGGTCTGGCGCGCTGGCGGCCAGCCGCGTAGCATCGCGGCCCCCGGGGCCCAACTGCTCGCTCGGGATTCCCCGCTCCAGCAGCGCGGCGGCCAGGGCGTTCGCTACGAGCTGCGGCGCATGACTCACCCAAGCCATCAGCTCGTCATGCTCGTCGGCATCCATCCACGCCGGGCGCGCCCCCAACTGACGCCAGAATCCGGCCACGCGCTCGCAAGCCGCCGCGACGGCCCCCGCCTGCACCATCCACACGCGGGCGTCCTCGTACAGGTTCCCCCGGGACGCCTCGAATCCGCTTCGATGATCGCCCACCATCGGATGCGACCCCACATAGCGATCCGTCTCGGCGAGGCGATGCATCCGCTCGAGGATGGGCGCTTTGACGCTGGCCAGGTCTGTCACGACTGTGCCCGGTCCCCAGGCCTCACGGTCCTGCTCGAGCAGGCTCAAGGTGACATCAGGTGCGGTGGCGTAAACTGCCAATTCACAATCTCTAACGGCTTCCGATGAAAGGCGGCACATCCGGTCCGCAACACCGGCGGCAAGGGCCCGGTCCCGGGCGTGCTCGGACGACTCGGCCGCGCTGATCCAGGGCGGATCGGGGAGCCGTTTCAGCGCACGAGCCAGGGAGCCCCCCATCAGACCGAGACCCACGATGGCTACGCGTCGGACGGCTGGCGCGGCCGTCCCCGGGTCAGGCGTCATCACGGTAGGGGATTTCGATGACGTCGCCGTCGGAAGCCACGACCGTAGCCGGGAACAGCGCACGGGCTTCCTGCTCGAGAATCTCGGGCTGATCGGCGTAGCGCGCGGACAGGTGTGTCAACACGAGCTTGCGGACACCCGCCCGTCTCGCGACGTCCGCCGCCTCGCCCGCGGTCGAATGCCAGGTTTCCTGCGCGCGCTCCGCTTCGGCCTGGCTGAACGTGGCGTCGTGAATGAGCAGGTCGGCGCCCTGGGCGATCGCGACCGTGCCTTCGCAGGGCATCGTATCGCCTGTATAGACCACGGTGCGGCCGGGTCGGGGTGGTCCCACCACGTCTTCCGGTCGCACCACGCGTCCGTCGATCACGACGGACTCACCGTGATGCAGCCGCCGAAAGAGCGGACCTTCGGGGACTCCCAACTCGATCGCGCGCTGGGCGTTGAAGCGCCCAAGTCGCAAATGCTCACGCAGGGCGTACCCCACGGCGGGTGCCCCGTGCTTCACCGCGTAGGGGACAATATCGTAGTCGGCATAGGTAATGCACTGATCGACTCGCGGCTCCTCGATGC
>JACQVC010000486.1 GCA_016209995.1 Gemmatimonadota bacterium | reverse complement strand
GGAGAACGAAGGCCGAGCGTCCGTGGCCGCGCGGCTGAACACGCTGTACGTCGGGGGAGGCACGCCATCGCTCCTGGGTCCGATCGCGATGCCGGGACTGAGGGGGATCGTAGGCGACGAACGGTTGAGGGACGCGGACCTCGAGTGGTCGGCCGAAGCGAACCCGGAGAGCTTCACGGCCGCTGTGGCTCGCGAATGGCGGCAGGCCGGCGTGACCCGTCTCAGTCTAGGCATTCAGAGCTTCCACCCGCCGGCGCTGCGCTGGATGGCCCGTCTCCATGGGCCCAGCGAGAGCGAAGAGGCGGTGCGCGTCGCGCGCGCCGCAGGACTCGAGAACATCAACGTGGACCTGATCTTCGGGCTTCCAGGGCACCTGGGGCGCTCGTGGAGCCAGGATCTGGATCGGGTGTTGAGCCTGGAGCCCACGCACATCAGCCTGTACGGCCTGAGCGTCGAACCGGGGACGCCGCTCCAGCGCGCGATCGACGCGGGTCGCGAATCGCCGATAGACGATGTGCTCTACCGGGATGAATACCTCCTCGCGGCCGAGCGGCTGACTGGCGCGGGGTATCGTCATTACGAGGTCTCGAACTTCGCACGCCCGGGCTTCGAGTCACGCCACAACCGAAACTACTGGTCCGGCTCCGCTTACCTCGGCCTGGGCAACGGAGCCCACAGTTATCTTCCGCCGCTCCGGCGCTGGAACCTGCGCGACTGGATCGCGTACAGAGACCTGGCCGTGCGCGGAGATCTCCCGTTGGGCGGAGAGGAGCGAATCGAAGGCGGGACGCTGCGGCTGGAGCGGATCTGGCTGGGCCTGCGGACGGCCGAAGGCCTGAGTGCGACCACGCTTGCCGCCCTGGGTGGCCGTCTCGAGCCGTTCAGGGACAAAGCGGCAGAGTGGATTCGCGCGGGGTGGGCCCTACCGCACGCTGCGGTTCCCTACGTGGGGACCCCGGGACCCCTACCCCACGCAACGATTCGTTGCGTGCGGACCCCGGGAGCTGTGTGGGAACAGGAGGATGATCGGCTGCGGTTGAGCGCGGAGGGCTGGCTGTTGCTGGACCAGCTGGCGGTCGAGCTGGATACGGCGATCGTCGCAGCTTGACGCTCTCATGCGCAGCGATTCAACTACAGCGGGATCCGCGTGATTGGCGGAGAGGCGATGAACGAGGAACCGAGTCGTTCGCAAGAACCTCGCCCGCGTACGGCGAGTCAAGACGCTGAGCCTTTGACGGAACGCGAGCGCCGCGTTCTGGACGCCGTCATCCGCACGTACGTCGATACCGCGGAGCCGACGGGCAGTCGTACCGTCGCGCGGAAATACGAGCTGGGGGTCTCGCCGGCCACCGTTCGTAATACCATGAGCGATCTGGAGGAGAAGGGGTACCTCTACCACCCGCACACCTCCGCGGGTCGCATCCCCACCGATCTCGCCTACCGCTTCTTCGTGGACCAGCTCATGGAGCGCACCGCGCTGAGCGACGAAGAGCGGGACCGGCTCATCGCCGAGCTGCAGAGCGCCGAAGCCTCGGCCGTCGACCGGCTGATTCGGCGGGCAACCCATGCGCTGAGCCTGCTCACGAGCGAGCTGGGCGTCGCGATCGCACCACGCCTGGACGACGCCATCCTGGAAAAGATCGATCTGATCCAGGTCTCGAGCGCCAAGGTTCTCATGGTGCTGGCCATCCGCGGTGGAGTCGTGCGCACGGTCTATGTGGATTTGGCCGGGGAGGTACCGCCCGAGACGCTGTTGACCCTGACCCAAATGCTGAACGAACGGCTGGCCGGACTAACGCTGCGCGAGATTCGCGAGACCCTGCCCGCACGCCTGACGGATTCCGCGTGGGTGGATGATCCCGCGGCCGAGGAACTGCTGAACATCTTCCTGCAATCCGGGAGCGAGCTGTTCGATTGGCCTCCGGGGCTCGGGCCCGCAGGGCTCCACCTGGGGCAGGCGAGCTTGCTCGCGACTCAGCCGGAGTTCACCAGCGGAGAGCGACTGCGTAACCTGATCCAGCTCACGGAGCGCCGTGACCTGATCGCGAACGTCCTGGGCAGTCGGCAGCACGAGGGCCGCCTCGTGATCACGATCGGGACGGAGCACAACAAGGAAGAGCTGTCCGGGTTCACCCTGGTCACGGCGGAGTACGAGGCCGCGGGGCTGAAGGGAGTGATCGGGGTGATCGGCCCCACGCGCATGCCGTACGAGAAGATCATCGCCATCGTTGATCACACCTCTTCGCTCATCAGTCGTCTACTGTGATAGTCCGGCGCCCCGGGAGTTGGGCGTGAGACCCGGCGCCCGCGCGCCGCAGGGCGGGCCCGGCGGGTCCTGAACGGCCAGCGATGGCAGACTACTACGAGCTACTCGGCATCCCTCGCGATGCCACGAACGAACAGATCAAGAAGGCGTACCGCCAGCTCGCGCTGCAGTATCACCCGGATCGCAACGCCGGGTCGAAGGAGGCCGAGGAGAAGTTCAAGGAAGTAACGGCCGCCTACGAGGTGCTGCGCGATCCGGAGAAGCGGGC